>CAXUCQ010000030.1:4069-7116 GCA_964249295.1 uncultured Armatimonadales bacterium
CTTTTTGGGCGCGTTGATCGGCAGCTGCAGGTAGTTCGTGCCGACCCGATAGCGCTGCGTGTCCGAGTAGGACAGCGTCCGGCCCTGCAGCATCTTGTCGTCGCTGAAGTCCAGGCCGTCCACCAGAACGCCCGTGCCGAACGCGACCTGCTCCACTTCGGCGAAGTAGTTGACCGGGTTGCGGTCCAGCACCATGCGCCCGATGGGCAGCATCGGGAACTGGTCGGTCGGCCAGATCTTGGTGTCGTCGAGCGGGTCGAAGTCCAATTCGGGGTGCTCGTCGTCGGACATGATCTGCACCTGGAACTCCCACTCGGGGAAGTCGCCGCGCTCGATGGCGTCATACAAATCTTGAGAAGCGTGGTTGAAATTGGTGGCCTGGATCTGCTCGGCCTCGGCCTGGGTCAGGTTCTGGACGCCGGCCTTCGGCACCCAGTGGTACTTGACCAGGACGCCCTCGCCCTCGGCGTTGTACCACTTGTAGGTGTTGACGCCGGACCCCTCCATCTGACGGTAGTTAGCGGGGATGCCCCACGGGCTGAACAGGAACGTCGCCATGTGGGTCGCTTCCGGGTGCAGGCTCAGGAAGTCGAAGAAGCGCAGGTTGCTCTGCCGGTTGGTGACAGGGTCGGGCTTGAACGCATGGACCATGTCGGGGAACTTGACGGCGTCGCGGATGAAGAAGACTTTCAGGTTGTTGCCGACCAGGTCCCAGTTGCCGTCCTCGGTGTAGAACTTGACCGCGAAGCCGCGCGGGTCGCGCAGCGTCTCGGGCGAATGCCCGCCGTGGATGACCGAGGAGAATCGCACAAACGTGGGCGTCCGTTTGCCCTTCTCCTGGAACAGCTTGGCGCGGGTGTATTTGGAGATCGGTTCGTCGCCGACCTGACCGTAGGCCTCGAAGTAGCCGTGGGCGCCCGCGCCGCGCGCGTGGACGACGCGCTCCGGGATGCGCTCGCGGTCGAAGTGGGTGATCTTCTCAATGAACTGGTAGTTTTCGAGAGTCAGCGGGCCGCGATTGCCGACCGTCCGTGAACTCTGGTTGTTGTAGACGGGGTGACCCTGCCGGGTGGTCAGTTCGGCCTTGGGGTCGGCCTGCGGGATCTCAGGCTGGTGGCCGTTGCCGTTCGTGTTGGGATCGCTCATGATTCTTGCCCTCCTTTTGATGGGTGTGTCTGCGATTTCTCCGGGGCGCATTCCGCGCACAGGCCGCGGAACGTCATCTCGACGGTCTCGACGATCAGGCCGTTCAGCTCCGGCGGGAGCGGGGTGGCATCCGCCCCTGTCTCCTCCAGATCTTCGACCTTGCCGCACTGCCGGCAGATGAAGTGGTGGTGGTGGGTGAGGTTCGGGTCGAACCGGCTGACGCCGTTCTCAAAGACTTCCTGGACCAGATGGGCCTCTTTGAGCAAATGGAGCGTGTTGTACACGGTCGCCCGCGAGGTCATGGGGAAGCGGCTGTTCACGACACTGAAGACTTCTTCCGCCGTCGGGTGGTGGTGCGCCGCTTCGAGACACTCGACGATTGCCCGCCGCTGTGGCGTCATTTTCAGCCCGTGCGTCTGAATCAACTCCTCCAACCCCTGTTGCGTGAGTTTCATGATGCAGATTAGAATACTTCTTAATTAAGAACTTGTCAAGCTCCCGGCGCGTCAGGCCAGCGGCCGCAGGAGGGTCGCGTCGTCAACGGCGGGCGAGTTGACCTGGCGCGACACGGCGTACACTTGCATCACGCCGGCGGGGTAGGGAGCCAGCAGCGCCGTCAGCGCGTCGGGGTCGCGCAGGCCGGGGTCCAGCCACGCGCCCTCGTTCTCGGGGCGCAGGATGATCGGCATCCGGTCGTGGATGGGCGCGACCAGCGGGTTGGGCGTGCCGGTGATGATGGTGCAGGAGCGCAGAGGGGAGCCGTCCGGCGCGCGCCACTCGTCCCACAATCCGGCGAACGCGAACAGGGCGTCGTCGGCGCGGTGGAAAAACATCGGCGTCCGACCGCCCTCGCTCGGGTTGTCCGCCTCGCGCCATTCATAAAACCCGTCGGCGGGAATCAGGCACCGCCGCCGCGTCAGCGCCGTGCGGTAGGACGGCTTCTCCGCCAGCGTCTCGGCGCGGGCGTTGATCATGCGGCCCCCGATCTTGGGGTCCTTCGCCCAGGACGGGATCAGCCCCCACTGGAACTGCGCCAGGTGCCGCGCCCCGTTCTGGGTCACGACCGTGACCGGCTGCGACGGCGCGATGTTGTAGCGCGGCTCCAGCAGCGGCAGCACCTCCGCGTCAAAGCGCGCGGCGATCTCATCGGCTGTGTGATGGAGTGTGAATCGTCCGCACATGGCTAATCCTTTTCCACGAAAACAACGCGCTTACATCTACACATAGTATGAAGTCTTACGCTATGATTGGCTAGAGGCAAGGGGGAATTGGCGTACTTCTCCATCAATGTCAGCTTGCCAGACCCAGTTTGCCTCTACATCCAAACAAGTCAGCCACATACCAGCATAAGCCCAAGTGTCGATACAGACCGCAAAGCCGAGATTGTTGGGCAAGCCATTCTTTTGACTGGTGTGTCCACAAACCATGATCTTACCTGATTCATGCGGCTGGGCGCGATCAAAGCGTTCCCAGTAGAGGACGTACCGCGGCTGTTCCGGCAGCGGCCTGTCGGGATATACGTTCGCATGGACAAAAAAGTGCGTTTCTGTCTCCCAAAGGTCTACGCACTGACTCTCTAGAAAATCCCAATGGTCTTGAGGCACTGAACTAAGGGCCCCGTAGGATGCCAGAGTCGAGCGACCTCCGACTTGCAGCCACTCTTTATGCGCCTCGGCGTCATCGCGAGCGTTAAGCATCATCTGATCGTGATTGCCCCAAAGGGCGACAAGGTGACAGCGGCCCTATAAGCCTAGCAGGCAATCTATCACTTCCCTGCTTTCAGGCCCGCGATCCACATAATCGCCTAACGTCACCATTGTGTCTTCCGGCTTGACAACAACTTCCGCCAACAGTGCATCCAGAGCCGATGCACAACCATGAACGTCGCCGACCGCTAATAC
>CAXUCQ010000030.1:7126-9426 GCA_964249295.1 uncultured Armatimonadales bacterium
GGTGTGGCGGGCGTTTCGGTGAAACCGTGTGGCAGCCGGAACTGATAACCGCCAACATGTGCCTGCCCATCCAATTGCCCGATGAGGTCTTGACTGGGTCGCCACGTCGTCGGAATGGTTGGGGGCGGCATGGATTTGGAAACAGGTGTTTGTCGGTGGGTGGGGGCGGCGTGTGCCTGTGGCAAACCAAGAAGACTTGTAGCCACAGCGTACAGAGCGGCGTTTCGGCGCATTATATCTCTCCCGATGGTGAACACTTCCTCCACAGGCCGGGGAGTTCTCCGAGTCCGGCGAGCATCAAGGCAGCAACTCCGCGACGGCGAGCGCCGCTACCGCGCCTGAGACCGGCGAAACAGTCTCATCTTCGGCCAGACGCAGAACCTGACGATAGCTGTGGCCGAGCGGCGCGTCTGGTACCGGCTCCGGCTGGCGGTGGACTTCCAGGACGCGCTGCCGCAGGTTGACGATCCAGTATTCGGTGATGCCGGCGCGGGCGTAGACGCCGAGCTTCTCCGTCTGATCATACAACAGCGTAGTGTCGGAGATCTCCACAACCAGCAGTGCCGTCGTGGGGTGGCTCTGAACAAAATCCCGCGCGCTGCCGGGGACAACGGCAATGTCTGGTTCGGGCCGGTCCCTCTTACCGAGGGCGAGCGGCATCTGGTTCCGCAGCACATGACTGGCGGCTGGGAAGATCACGCGGAGCGCGTCTTGCGTGAGCGTGAGCGCCGTGGCGTGGGGGCTGTTCTGGGTCATCTTGGTGACGATCTCTCCGTTGACCAGTTCCAAATGCTCTTCCGGTCCAAACAGGCCCGCGTCTGCGAGCCACTCGAACTCCTCGCCGGTCCACGTGCGTCGTGGCGGCATCGGTGTCTGACTTGCTGGGGCGACAGTTGCTGACATCGGTTCACCTCACCTGCTTTCTGACAGTGTTATACCTGATTGGCGCTCTCGGGGCGCGGCGATGCTTACAGACTAGACCGGGCTGGCGGGGTTATAGATGGGATGCACGGGCATGGATTGCTGATCGCGCGGCGCGGCCCGTGGGGCGAAGAAGAAACGCCGACCACGCGGACGCGGGGACGGGCCGCGCCGGGCGGCGTGACGGGCTGGGCGCCGGCGTGACGCTTCACGCCGGGCGGCGAGGCGCGCGAGATGATTCACCCATGCTTGCTGGGCATGGATGGCTTTGCGGCGGACGGCCTGCGCGTGTGCGGACTCGGCGGCGGTGGCGCGGTGGCGCGGAGGCTCATGTCTTGCTGCCCGCAACGTCGGGGGATGCGTGTTGTGTCTCTTGACAGCGGCCATCGGCGGCGCGGCGACAATCACGCCGGGGAGTGTCCGCAGACGGGACGGGACGGACGCCGTCTCCCGAGTCGCGCCTCGGTGGGGATGCCCGGACGCATGGACGAGCAGCAAGACTGCCGCGACGGCGACGGGCAGCAAGACTGCCGCGACGGCGACGGGCAGTCCGCCCAGAGGCAGGATGGCGCGCAACCAGGTGCGAGAAATGTCCCGTGCCGCAGGACGGCGGGGGAGAGGCAGACGCACGAACGTCACGCGTAGGGCGTCCGCGAACTCCCGCGCGGTGCGGTAGCGGCGGGTCGGCTTCTTCTCCAGAGCGCGCCTGAGGACCTGCTGGACGCTGACAGGGAGGCCGGGGATCGGGGCGGGCGCGTCGTGAGTGACTTTATACAGAACGGCGGGGATGTTGGCCCCAGGGAACGGCGACTTCGCGGCCAGCATCTCGTAAAGCAGGACGCCCAAGGCCCAGATGTCGGACGCGGGCGTGCCGCCCTCGCCGCGGATCTGCTCGGGCGACATGTAAGCGGGGGAGCCGACGATCATGCCGGCCTGAGTGATCGTCGTGGCGTCGCCCTGCCGGGCCACGCCGAAATCCATCAACTTGACGTGTCCATCGGGCAGCAGCATGACGTTGGAGGGCTTGATGTCGCGATGCACGATGCTCTGGTGGTGGATGGCGTCGAGCGCGGCGGCGACCTGGTCCAGCACGAGTGACGCTTCGGGCAGGAGGAGGGGGCCTGAGTCGAGCCTCTCTCGCAGCGTCGTGCCGTGCAAAAACTCCATCGCCAGGTAGTGCCGCCCCTGCCACTCGCCGATGTCGAGGATGCGGGCCGCATTGTCCACTCGGCGCTTGATCTCGTCCCGCCCGAACTTGCGCAGCTTGAGGCCGAATGCCATGTTGTCGAACACGCTCATGTGCGGATAGAGCGCGTAGTTCTGGAACACCATCGCGATGTCGCGGTCGCGCGGCGGCACGTCGTTGACAAGGTCACCGC
>CAXUCQ010000030.1:9436-15140 GCA_964249295.1 uncultured Armatimonadales bacterium
CCCTGAGGGAGAGGGCTTCGCTCGCCACGCCCGCCGCATGCGCGCGCTGGCCCGTGCCGCGCCTCCGGCCGATGCCCTCGCGATACGCCGCCTTGCCTCCGGCCACCGTCAGGCGGGCGATCAGGCGGGCCTCGCGCTGCAGGCGGGCGATCAGCGACCGCCGCTGGGCGGGCGGCAGCGTCGTCGGGACGGACAAGACTTTGAGCGCGACCGTCCGGCCGTTCCGCCCATCGACTGCCTCATAAACGGTCGACATCGCGCCGCGCCCGGCTTCGCGGAGGACAAGGTAGTCGGCGATGTGGGTGTCGAATTCGGTGTTCATCGGCGTCCGCGGCCTCATCGAGCAGGGAAGCGCTTTGGGACGGCTTATTGTTCCCAAACGGGCTGTGCTTGAAGCGGGGCGCTCGAGTCTGTGCCTGCGTCACCCGGTGGCGTCTCGGAAGACCCGGTAAGTGATGGGGGTTGTTTTGGGGAACAGGACGCCTTGGAGCAGCGTCACGACTTTCTGCACAAACGGGTTGGAATGCTTCACGAAGACATAAGACGGGTAATGCGTGACGCCCAGCCGGGCTTTGAACGTGTAGGAAGTCTGCCCAAGGTAAAGGCGCTCAAAGCCGTGGGAGCCGGCGAAGCCGATCACCGGGTACAGCAGGTTGAAGTACAGCCGCCGCGCGGCGTTGTCGGCGTAGTCCAGGCCGGTACACAGATCCTGAACGAGCGTGTCGCCGACCAGCAGGAACTCGACGCCGACCAGCCGGCCCGTCTCGGCGTCGCGCGCCGTCACCAGGCGCGACTGCTCGAACCTGCCCAACTCGCCAAAGAAGGCGGGGGTGAGTTGGATCAACAGGTTGTCGGCTTTGGCGATGACGTTGCGGTATAGCGCCCATGCTTCCTCGGCGATCTCGGAATAATCGTCGATGATGTCAAAGACGAGGCCGGCCGCCGCCGCGCGGTCTTTCACGACCGTGCGCCGGAATGCCTTCCGCACTTGCCCCATGTAGCCGTCGAGCGACTGCCAGGTCACGTCCAGCCGCGTCCCCGGCAGGGACGACCCTTGAAGAAAGCCGCGCGAACGGAGTGCTGGGGCGAACTCGGCGGCGTCGTCTTCGGGAAAATCGAACAGCGTCGTCAGGCCGCCCGTGCCGGGAATGGCCTCGAGAGCGTCCACGAGGTCTCCGATGACGCGCTGCCGCTCGTCCGCCGTCAGGCTCTCGGACAGGTGGAAGTTGTGGCAGCAGTTGGTGACGAGCGGGCCGGCGGTGACGCCTTTGAGGAACAACAGACGCGGGGCGTACCTGTCGCGCAGCGCGGAGAACCAGGCCGTGTAGCGCTTGGGGGCGAGCGTGAACACATCCACGGGCAGGGTGTAGGCGACGAGGACGCCGACGAGGCGCCCGCCCCGCCGGGCGCAGAGATAATGCGGCGCCCGGCCCAGACCGGAACACTCGACCGCGTGCAGGAAGCCCCAGCGCAGGTGCGGCAC
Source organism: uncultured Armatimonadales bacterium (assembly GCA_964249295.1). Lineage (GTDB taxonomy): Bacteria > Armatimonadota > Armatimonadia > Armatimonadales > Capsulimonadaceae > CAZZVX01. Next base: position 10,920 of record CAXUCQ010000030.1, read on the forward strand.
GTCGCGCGGGATGAGCGTGTCCCACTCGCGCGCGCCCAGGTCACAGACGCGCGTGAGGCGTTCGACGCGGGCGCCCAGCGCGCCCGCCGGATGGAGTGCAGCAGACTTCAATCAGATCTCCCGTGAGTGCCGTCGCCGCCCAGGCCGAAGGCGGCCAGAAGGGCGGCGTTTGTCGCTTCGTTGCGGTCGAGTCGTTCGGGACCGGGGGCGCTCATTGCCGGGTGGTCGGCCCGCAGCAGCGCGCGGAACAGTGGAGAGGCGACGCGGACGGGCGACCATTCGCCCGTGATGTCGGCGCCGACGATGGTCTTCCGCCGCCGCAGCGCCGAGACCCCATCGCAGACCTGGGCCAGCGTCAGCCCGCCCGGCTCCCAGTTCGTCGTCGCGTACTCCGATGTCAGACAGTCCTTGTCCACGGAGACATAAACATCGTCCGTCGGCAACGCCGTGACGATCTCGCCGATCAGCGTTCCCCAATCGTTGTCGCGGACCGTGTTCCAGAACACGTCCGAGCAGGCCCCGCGCCGCTGAAATCGGGCGCAGTGGACCGACTGCTCCCGCCCCGGTCCCGTCCGCGAGCGCGGATAGTCATAGGGGTAGAACGCGACGCGCCCGCTGCGTATCTGCGACACCGGGCCGACGTTGACGTGCCAGCCCCGGATGTCCACGTCCCCCAGCCCGATCAGAACAATCTTGTGGACGTGGGGCAGCCGCAGCGCCTCCAAGACCCACGACCCGCAGCACGGCCAGGGCGAGCGGCGGTCCCAATCAGGGTGGGTGTCGAAAACGACCAGCGAGAACGGGCGCTCGAAGGCGCGCAGCAGGGACGCGGTGACGTGGTGGAAGTCGCCGCTCCCGGTCAGCGTCAGTCGACGACAGTGGGCCGTGTCGAGGCGTCGTTCCAGGAATCGCACCGCCCCGCGCGTCGCCAGATAGCGCAGGCGCGGCCCGATGTCCTGCGCGTCTACGATCTGCGCATCGCAGCCCGCCAGCAGGCGCGACTGCCCGGTGACGCTGCCGTCCAGGTCCAGGACGCGCACCGTCGGCGCAAGCCGCGCCAGCGTCGGAGGGTGGGGGGCTGTGCCGAGCATCACGGACGGCGGACTGCCGAGACTGCTCATGCCACAAATTGTATCAGCCGGAAGGCGGCCACTTGTGCGACGTCGGGACAAACGGCGCTAAACACGGGATGATTCAAGGAATAAGTCAGACAGGCGGCGTGTTCATGCCGAGTCTCTTTGATGCAGGGCCTCGGCATCGGCGATTGTGTCGATGTCCCATTTTCCTGCGGGGAAGGCGATGCGGGTGACAGGGCCGGCATAAGCCTTGATGACGCGGCGCGCGCCTTCGTCGCCCTCGAGTGCGGACAGGTCCCCGAACAGTTCGCGCCCGAAGAGGGCGGGAACGCCCAGAACGGCCCCGTACTCGCAGGCGACGAGCGCATGGCCCGATGTTCGGTACGCGGCGACGAGTGAATCCAGAAGCGCGGCGGAGACGCCCGGCTGATCGCAGAGCATGACGAGCACGGCATCCAGGGGAGCGGAGGCCGTCAGGGCGGCCAGACCCGCGCGCAGGGAAGAAGCCATCCCCGTTTCCCAGTCCGTGTTGACAACGACGGACAGCGGCAGGTCGCTGATCTCGGGCCGGATGGCGTCGCCGAACGCCCCCAGGACGACGGCAACGGGACGGCAGGGGGAGAGGAGCGCCGTCTGGGCCGCGCGGCGGATGAGACTCAGACCGTGGCTGTCGCGCAGAAGCTGTTTGGGAATGCCGAGGCGGCGCGAGCCGCCGGCGGCTAGGACGAGGAGGCCGACAGGTGACACGTGGCCGGCTCCGTTTCTGCGCCGCGAATGGCCGCATCGGTTGCCGAGCGGCGATGCAGAGGCTCGTGGCGATCCCGCAGCGACGTTCCCGAGCGACCGGCGGAGAACGCCTGAATCTCGGCGATGATCGCCAGGGCGATCTCTTCCGGGTTGTCCGCGCCTAGGTCGAGACCGACCGGGCCGTGCAGACGGCCTGTGTGCGCTTCGGTGACGGCGAAGCCACCGTCCTGAAGCTCGGCCAAGAGACGTTCGGTACGCGCCCGAGGGCCGAGCTGGCCGATGTAGCCGGCGGGGGACGCCAGCAAGGTCTGCAGGACGCGCCGGTCATCCGGGTAGTTGTGCGTCATCACGACGGCGGCGGTGCGCGCGTCCAGAGGGACGTGCTGGGCGACGGCTCCGGGCGGGCAGGCGAGGACGACATCGGCCTGTGGGAAGCGTTCGGGGCGAGACTGCGCGGAACGGGTGTCGATGACGGTGACGTGCCAGCCGACCTCTTTGGCGATGCGGACCAGGGGCAGGGCGTCGTGTCCCGCGCCGAAGATGATCAGCGGCAGCGGGGGCTGAACCACTTCCAAAAAGGCGGTCACGCGGCCAGCCCCCTGTGTGTAAACTTCCGTCCGGGAGTCGCCGCTTTGGAGAGCCGTCGCCGCGTCCCGGCGCACGCGCTCGGCGAGCGTGGAGTCTGTGAACTGCGACTCGACACTCCCGTCCGGGTGGAGCAGAAGGCGCGTCCCGGCCCGCGCCGCCGGCGTGTCGGCGCCGACGGCGGTCGCGACGACGCCGGGGCGGCGGCGGGCGAGGACGCCGCGCAGCAGATCGAGCGGGCCGGGCGCGGCCGGCGAGACGCGCTCCAAAAGCACCTGCACCACGCCGTTGCAGCCCAGGCCGAAGCCCCACACGATGTCGTCCTCGTCGGTCGAGTCGTAAGTCACGATGGCCGGGCCGTTCTGGGTGCGCCACCAGGCTTTCTTCAGGATGTCGCCTTCCAGGCAGCCGCCGCTGATGGAGCCGGCGGCCCAGCCCTCGGGCGTCAGCAGCATCCGCGCGCCGGGTCGGCGGTAGGTCGAGCCGCTGACGGCGACGACCGTCGCCAGCAGCGCCTCGCCAGGCTCCGCGCGCAGGGTCTCCCAGGCCGCCACGATCTCTTGCAATTCTTTCATGCTGTCAACTCTGCGTCGTTGATATGACCTTGTCGAGAATGATCGGCAGGTCACGGATGCGCCTGCCCGTGGCGTGCCAGACCGCGTTCGCGATGGCGGGAGCGACGCCGCACAGTCCCAGTTCCGCCACTCCTTTGACGCCGAGGGGGTTCATGACCGTGTCCTCGCCGGGGACGAAGACTGCGTCCAATTCGATCACGTCCGCGCAGACCGGCACAAGGTACTCTGCCAGGTTCGCGTTCATCACGCGGCCAAACCGCGGGTCCCACTCCGCTTCTTCCAGCAGCGCCATGCCGATCCCGCCGACCATGCCGCCGATGCACTGGCTGTGGGCCAACTTGGGATTGACCACACGACCGATGTCATAGGCTCCGATGATTCGCGGCACGCGCACCGTGCCGAGATCCGGGTCCACGCGCGCCTCTGCGAACACCGCGCCGAAGGAGTAGGTGGCATACGTCTGCTTCTCAGCGCCCGGCTTGGCGCTTGCGTCCGCATCCAACTCGTTGAGACCGGCCCGGCGCAGCAGCCCCGCATGGTCCGCGGCATCACCGCCCATTCTCCGGGCGAGGTCGTCCAACTTCGCGCGGAGCGCACGGCAGGCTTCATGCACCGCGCTGCCGACGCTCGCCATTGTGGTCGAGCCGCCGTGTTCCTGCGCCTTGGGCAGCGCCGTGTCGCCCAACTCGAATTGTACCCGACCGACCGGCAGGCCAAGCGCGTCGGCCGCGACCTGGGTCATGGACGTGTAGGTCCCCGGCCCCATGTCGCTCGTGGCGCTCCGCACCACGGCGGCGCCGTCCGCGTACAGGGTGGCGGAGGCCTGCGTCGGATAACGGGGCGCGGGGTTGATCGCGGTCGCCATGCCCCAGCCCACCAGGTCGCGTCCGGCGCGCATGGAGCGCGGACTGGGGCTGCGCCCGCTCCAGCCGAAGCGCTCCGCGCCCAGCCGGTAGCACTCGCGGAGCGCTTTGCTCGACCAGGGCAGGTCCTTACTCGGATCGCGCTCGGCGTAGTTCTTGAGACGCAGGGCGATCGGGTCCATCTGGAGCGCATAGGCTAACTCGTCCATCGCGATCTCCTGGGCGAGCAGGCCGGTCGCGTGGCCCGGCCCGCGCATCGGGCAAGGGGTGTTCGTGTTCATCTCGATGAGGCGGTAGGCTGTGCGCCGGTTCGGGCAGGCGTAGGTCGAGGCCGGCACGTCCAGCGTGGCCTCCGCGAACTCCTCGTAGGTCGAG
>CAXUCQ010000031.1:0-1736 GCA_964249295.1 uncultured Armatimonadales bacterium
GCTCTCCCGGCCCCACGCAGCCCATCGCCTTCTACCACCGCGTCCATGTCAACGAACTGCACATCCCGTGTGCGTACTGTCACTGGACGGCGGCGGTGTCCCGCTACGCCAACTACCCTCCCGTCGAGGTCTGCTGGGGCTGCCACAAAAACATCTCCATCACGCACCCGCAGATCGCGAAGGTGCGGCAGTATTATCTTGCCCAGCAGCCCGTCCCCTGGGTCCGCGTGAACCAGGTGCCGGACTACGTGCATTTCGTCCACTCGTCCCACGTCGCGGCCGGCGTCCCCTGTGCGAAGTGCAACGTCGGCTCCATGTACGTCGTCTACGCGCCGATCGAGATGACGATGAGCTGGTGCATCACCTGTCACCGGCAGTACCAGAGCAGGTTCTACCCGAAGCAGACGGCTGTGGACTGTTACACCTGTCACTATTAGAAGCACCCATCATGACCGAAGTCAGCCGGCGAAAATTCATCCAACTGTCCGTGATCGGCGGGGCGGTCGCGGCGACGGGGTGCGACCCCAATCTGCAGAGCCGGTACGACCCCCGCATCTACAAGGCGGAGGCCACGGGCCAGTACGGCGGCTACGACAACCGCGTCCTGCCCTACGTCAACCAGCCGGACGGCTACCAGGACGGCGTGCCGCAGTATTTCGCGACGGTCTGCCAGATGTGTCCGGCGGGCTGCGGGCTGTTCGTGCGGACGATGGGCGGGCGGGCGCACAACACCCAGGGCAACCCGGACCATCCCGTCAGCGGCGGCAAGGTCTGCTCGCGCGGCGTGGCGTCGCTGCAGCACCTGTATGAGCCGGGACGGCTGCGTTTCCCCGCACTGCGCGGCGGACGCACTGCCGTTCCGGCACGGACGGATTGGGAGACCGCTCTGTCGCGCACCCTGGCGGGGCTGCAGGCCGCGCCGGGGCGGGTCGCGATCCTGGCCGATGCGATGACCTTCGGGCGGATGCCGACGGTCGGCGGTCTGGTCAGCCGGTTCGCACAGGGCGCGGGGGCGAAGACGTACACCTACTCGCTCCTGGACGACGCCCCCTGGCGGGCGGCGGCGCAGGCGGTCTACGGCAAGAACCAACTGCCCGCGTACCGTCTGGATGAGGCCGACTACATCCTGGCGTTCAGCAGCAACTTCCTGGAAGCCTGGCCGTCGCCGGTCTTCTATGGCCGCGTCTTCGGCGACTTCCGGCAGGGGCCGCGCCGGGCGCAGGGGGAACACGGTCGTTTTGTCTTCATCGGCCCGCGCATGAGCATGACGGCGGCGAAAGCCGACCTTTGGCTGCCGTGCAATCCGGGGACGGAGGCGATTGTCGCTTCGGCCATCTCGGGGGCGCTGGGCGGCCCCGGCGTCCCCGTCGAGCAGGCCGCCGCCGCATCGGGGTTGACGGCGGCGCAGATCACGGGCGTCGCCGACGGCTTCCGCGCCGCCGGGACGCGCGCTGTGGCGCTGGGCGGCGACGTGCTGCTGTCCCAGCCGGACGGCGTCGCGGCCATGACGGCCGTGGAAGCATTGAACGTTCAGGTCGGCAGCCGGTGCGTCGGATTCGGCCAGGCCGCTCTGCCGCTGCCTGCGCTGGGGACGGGCGCGGCGTCCTTCCGGCAGATCGAGCAGCTCGTCGGCGCGATGCAGGCGGGCCGTGTCGGGGCGCTGTTGGTGCTGGGTCAGTCCAACCCGGTCTTCACGCTGCCGGCGGCGACCGGCTTCGCCGAGGCGCTCGCCAAGG
>CAXUCQ010000031.1:1746-7339 GCA_964249295.1 uncultured Armatimonadales bacterium
GACGAGACGACGCAACACGCCGACGTGCTGCTGCCGACGCACACTTTTCTGGAGAAATGGGTCGACGACATAACTTAGGTCATCCCGCCGACGACGCGCGTCGCGACGCTGCGTCAGCCGGTGATTGACCCGCAGTTCATCACCCACTCGCCGGGCCTCGAACCAGCGAACTACGCCCCGGACGCTGTCCCGTGGATGGACACCCGGCCCACGGGCGATCTGTTGATCGACCTGGCGAACCGCTCGGGGCGTCCCCTTCCCTACGGCGACACGCGGGACGCCGTGCGCCACACGTGGGCCGCGCTCAAGCAGGCCGACCTGGCCGCCCCGTCCACGGACAACGACCCGGCCTGGATCGCCGCGCTGGGCAAGGGCGGGTTCTGGACACAGACCGCCGGCGTTCCGGCGGTCGGGCGCGTCCCGGCTTTGCCTGCACCGGTCGCGCCTGCGCCCGCCGCCGGGCAGTTCGCGCTGCAGCTGTTCCCACACATCTATTGGACCGATGGCCGTCACAGCAACTTGGGCTGGATGCAGGAATGCGCCGACCCGATGACCTCCGGGGTGTGGAACAACTGGGTGGAGATCAACCTGCAGACGGCAGAGAAGATGGGCATTCGCACGGGCGACATCGTCCGTTTGACGACCGCGCATGGACACATCGAACTGCCCGCCGTTCCCTTCCCCGGCATCCACCCGGACGTGGTCGCCGTGCCGATCGGACAGGGACACACGGCCTACGGGCGTGAAGACATGCACAAAGGCTTCAACCCGCTCAGCATCCTGACGCCGACGGCGGAGGCGCAGACGGGGGCACTCGCGTACAACGCCACGTTCGTGCAGGTCGTCAAAGTCCGCGACGCCAAGGACGGTTACAATCCTGAGTTGAACACGCTGGTTCTGACACAGGACCGGCCCGGCGGCGCGGAGCCGGAGGCCGTCCAAGATCTGATTCACACCACGGCGAAGGAATGGAAGCAGGCGCAACCCGTCACGGGAGCGCCGCAGGCCGCCGGCTCCATTTTCCATCGCGGCGGCGGTACCGAGAACTCCAAGATCAAGAGCGCGGGCGGGAACGGTTAGAAAGATCACACCATGCCGGATGCGGAAGAACTGAATGCGGAGCGCGCGCTGGGTCCGAGCGGCGGCAGCGAAGGGCCGACAGAGCGCGCCGCGACCCCCTACGCCGTCCAGACGGAAGGGGAACTCGGCGGCCAGCCGTTCCAGACGCGCAAATGGGCGATGGTCATCGACCTAGACCGCTGCACGGGCTGTCACGCCTGCGAGACGGCCTGTTACGCAGAGAACAACATCCCTGTTGTCGGCGAGAAGGCGCAGTCTCAGGGCCGGGGCCACACGTGGATTCGGGTCGAGCGGTACTGGGAAGGGACGTACCCGAACGTCAAGGCCCGTTTCATGCCCATCCCGTGCCAGCACTGCGACAACGCCCCGTGCGAGCCGGTCTGCCCCGTCTATGCGACCTACCACAACCCGGAGGGGCTGAACGCGATGGTCTACAACCGCTGCGTCGGGACGCGCTACTGCGGCAACAACTGTCCTTATGACGTACGCCGGTTCAACTGGTTCGAGCATATGTGGGAGGAACCGCTGAACCAGCAGCTCAACCCGGATGTGACCGTGCGCGAAAAGGGCGTGATGGAGAAATGCACGTTCTGCGTGCAGCGCGTCAAGCGGGCCGAGCAGACCGCCGTCGCCGAAGGGCGCGACCTGCGCCCCGACGAGTTCACGACGGCCTGCGCCGAGGCTTGTCCGCCGAAGGCGATCACCTGGGGCAACGTCAAGACGAAGACCAATGACTTCGACCCCGAAACGGACTGGTCCGTCGCCAAACTGTGGAACGACCCACGCCGGTTCCGTCTGTTGGAGGAACTGGGGACATCCCCTGCGGTCGTTTACCTCAAAACCGTCGAGGAAGAAAGCGGGGCGGAAGCTTAACGGCCATGTTCGACGAAGACAACATCCTGAAGTCCCCGCGTGAGGTCGCCCAGGACGAGAGCGCTTTCGAGCCGCTCCGCCTGCTTCTGGAAGACCCGCATCGGGAGCGGCTGGTCAAACTGCGGTTCTGGACCCTGGCGTCGTTCATCTTTGTCGTCGCCGCCGGCGTGGTCATCTGGGGGTGGGCCTATTTCGGCGGGCAGCGCGACAACCCCGGCTTTTGGCACGTCTCGCTGGTTTCGGTGCTGTTCTGGCTTTCGATCACGCAGGGCCTGGTCGCCCTTTCGGCGCTGCTGCGGCTGACGCACGCCTCCTGGCGATACCCACTGAACCGGCTGCTGGACATGGCCTCGCTGTTCGGCGTCTGGGGCGTCGTCCTTGTGCCATATCTTATCGTGGCGCGCGGCGAGATTTACAACCTCGGCGTCTCGGATTACCATGACAACGTCTGGCGGGTCGCCGGCCCCAACGTCTGGGACCACATGGCGGTCGGCACGGCTTATCTGTCTGGAGCGATGCTGCTGTTCTTAACATCCCTGCCCGATTTCGCGGTCCTGCGGGACCGCGCTGCCGAAGGGACAAAGGAGCGAAAGTTCTACGGGCGTATGACGAACTGGCGTTTGCTGATCGCGGATTGGAAGCACGTGCGGCAGATCAACATCGGCTGGCTCGGGGCGATCACACTCTGGAGACCTACCGGCTTTCACTGGGAGAACTTCGTCTGGACGGGGGCGGAACACCAGTGGCGGGTGCTGCGTCGCGCGGAGGGGGTCTTGATCGTCGCGTCCGTGGTCACGTTCGTCGCCTCACAGACGGTCCTAGGCTGGGACTTCCAACTGGCCGCCGCCCGCGACTGGGACTCCAGCATCTTCGCCCCGTTGTTCACGCTCGGCTCGCTGCTCGGCGCGCTGGCGGCGGCGATCCTGGTGATGACGGTCGTGGCGCGGCTCCTGCGCGGGCATGGGTTTTTCCGGCCGGAGCATTACGACAACATCGGCAAGTTCATGATCGGCCTGGGGTTAGTCTGGTTCTACTTCCGCTTCTGCGACTATCTGACGGCATGGTACGGCCACATCCCGGACGAGTGGCAGTTGGAGAACGACCGGACGCGCGTTTACCCGGTCATGGTCGGCCTGATGGTCTTCGGCTGCTTTCTGGCCCCGGTCTTCGGGAACTTTTTCCGCTCGCTGCGCCGCATCCCCGCTTATATGTGTACGCTCAGCGTGTTCGTCCTGCTCGGGCTGGCGGCGCAGCGGTACCTGGACACGGTGCCGACGTTTGCCCTGAAGTGGAAGCCGTCCTACCTGGAGCCGACGATCCCCGGCTTCGTCGTCTTTCTGGGACTGGCGGGGATGTTCGCGCTGACCTATCTGTTTTTCGCCCGCACCATCCCGATCATGTCCTGGTGGGGGACGAGCAAGGAACGGACGCGCACGGCGGAGCGGCAGATGGGGAACGCGACAGTCACGGTGATGGTGGAAGACCCACCGGTGTGGGAGACTTAGGAAGCAGGCGCATATGGCGACCCGACAGATACCGACTCGGCAGGAGATGCTCGGCACCGAGCACGACGCGCTGGAGGCCCGAATCTCCATCCCGCACGACATGGAGGCGCCGACCCCCAAGGTCAACACGGACCTGCTGCGCCCCGTCCTGCAGACGGGCTGGAAGTGGTGGGCCGTGCTTGGCCTGTTCGCAACGATGTTCGGCTGGGGCGTGATCGTCTTCGGCTGGCAGGTCTACAACGGAGTCGGCTCCTACGGCATGGACCGGCCCGTGTACTGGGGCCTGCCGATCATCAACTTCGTCTTCTGGGCGGGGGTGGCGCTGTCCGGGACGATGATCTCGGCCATCCTGCGGCTCGTCCACGCGGGCTGGCGGCGTTCGCTGACGCGGCTGGCCGAGACGCTGACGATCTGCGCACTGGCCGTGGCGGGCGTCTTCCCACTGCTGCACATCGGGCGCAACTGGGTCTTTTACTGGATGCTGCCGTACCCGAACAACCTGCAGTTGTGGCCGAACTACCGCAGCCCGCTGATCTGGGACGCCTCCGCGCTGCTGGTTTACCTGACCACGAGCACGATCTTCTGGTTCTCGGGCATCATCCCGGACTTCGCGGTGCTGCGGGACCGGACCGTCGGCTGGCGGCACGCGCTGTACACGGCGCTGTCGCTCGGCTGGCGCGGGACCGACCGGGAGTGGCGGCGCCTCAAAATCCTGTTCACCATCCTGACCGTGATGATCATCCCCGTGTTCGTCTCGCTGCACACGATCGTCGGCTGGGACTTCGGCATGAGCATCGTGCCGGGCTGGCACTCGAACATCTTCGCGCCGTACTTCGTTTGCGGGGCGCTTTATTCAGGGGCCGGCGCGGTGCTGGTCGTCATGTTCCTGGTCAGGAAGGCGTTCCACCTGGAAGACTACATCCTGCCCCAGCATTTCGACAACATCGGCAAGGTGCTGTTCGCGATCTCGCTGATGTGGTTCTACTTCTTCGCGGGCGACGCCTGGTCGGACTGGTTCTCGCGCGACCCGGCGCACATGAACTGGCTGCACATGATGTTCACCGGCTATAAGTGGGTGCTGCTGACGCTGGTCGTGTTCGGGATGATCCTCCCGCCGATCGTACTCGCGTTTGGGAAGATACGTCGGACGCCCTGGATGATGCTGATCATCGGCGTGTGCGTCAACGTCGCCATGTTCACGGAGCGCATCATCGTCGTGGTGCCGTCGCCGTCGCGCAACGTGCTGACCTGGGGCAACTACACGCCGAGTTGGGCGGGCATCTCGATCTGCGTGGCGGCGTATGGCCTGTTCGGCTTCCTGTACACACTGCTGACCAAGTTCATCCCTATCGTGTCGATGTGGGAATTCAATGAAGGCGGACACGCCGAGGGCGTGGAGCGCGTCGGGAACGGCGAGATGCCGGTGACGGTGCGCGAGGAGGCGATTGCCTGATGGCGACGGAGACAAAGGCAGATACAACGGTCCTCGGGCTGTTTGAAGAGATTTCGGAAGCGGCGCAGGCCATGAACCGTCTGCGCCGCGAGGGGAGGCGCGATTCGCAGGACGTCATGGTCTTGTCCTCGGTGCCGTTCCCCGAGGGCGTTCTGGAGTCGGATAAGTCGCCGGTCCGGCTGCCGATCTTCACGTTGGTTTTCGCCATCGTCGGTATCGGGCTGGGCATCCTGCTGGCGCTTGGGTCCCAGGAGTTGTACGTGATCCGCACCGGCGGCAAGCCCATCGCGGCGGGTCCGCCGACGGGGATCATCGCTTATGAAGTCATGATGCTGATCGCACTCGTCGGCGCGTTCTTTACAGCGCTGTTCGAGATGCGGCTGCCGTCCTGGCGGGCCAAAGTCTACGACCCGCGCATTTCCGAAGGCCTGATCGGGATCGCGGCTTACTGCGACACGACCGAGCAGGTCACGGAAGCCGAGACGTTCTTCCGGGAGGCGGGGGCGGCGGATGTGCGGCGCGACGCGCGGAGCTTTTTATGAGACGCCGATTCATTCTGGGCGGCCTTGGGATGGCCCTGCTCACGGCAGGCTGTGGGAACCAGATGCTGCGGCAGCCGTCGTTCAGCCCATTGGACACGCCGCGCGCCGCCGCGCCGCAGGACTCCGTGCCGGTCAACTTC
>CAXUCQ010000031.1:7349-14239 GCA_964249295.1 uncultured Armatimonadales bacterium
ACTTTGCGAAGACCCCGGATGACGGGCATGCCGTCGCGTCGCCCGCCTACGGCGCGGCGCAGGCCGCGCCGGTCGTCGCGAACCTGTCTTCGTTCACGGGCAAAGAGCCGGACCTGCCGCCCCCCAACCTGTCCGACAACGCGCGGTACGAGCCAGCCCCCGCCGCTGTCGATGCCCTGCACAACCCGCTGCCGAACGACCCGCGCATTGTGCAGGCCGGACACATTTTGTTCCTGAACCGCTGCGTCCAGTGTCACAATCCGAGCGGCTATGGCTACGGCACGGTCGGCCAGTATCTCGTCCCCCATCCGCCGGACCTCGCCGGTCCGCTGGTGCAGCACATCTCCGACGGGGCGTTTTTCTGGCACATCACCATGGGCCAGGGGAAGATGCCCGGCTTCCGGCACTGGACGACGCCGCAGGAGCGCTGGTCGCTCACGGAGTACGTCCGCAGCCTCAAAGGCGCGAAGCCGGACCTCAACCGCGACAACGCGGCGGCCTGGACGGAGGCGAGTGTCGCGCCCTACCCCGTTTATGGCGTCTACGGTTACGAACAGGGCAAGAGCGCTTACCCGTTCAAGGTCATCGACCCACAGGGCGGCGAAGGCACCAGCCGTCCCCGCGTGACCAACCAGGGCTTTGGCCAGCCGCCTCCCGCGGCGGCGGACCAGCCATGAAAAAGCGCCCGCGCATCTGGGATGCGCGGGCGCTTTTTCCATCTTAGGACAACGCTTGGTCCAGCAGACCTGTGATCGTCGCTTTCGGGTACGCCCCGACAAGCTCGCCGACCTTCTGCCCGTCTTTGAAGACCAACAGCGTCGGGATGCTGCGGATGCCGTAGCGGTCCGCGATCTCCGGCTCGTCATCGATGTCGAGCTTGACGATCTTCGCCTTGCCCGCGTATTCCTGCGCGACGGCATCGACTGTGGGGGCCAGGGCGCGGCAGGGCGGACACCAGGGCGCCCAGAAGTCGACCAGCACGGGCTGTGCGGACTGCAAGACCTCTTGCTCAAAATCGCTGCGCGTCACAACGGCGGCTTGACTCATGGTGGCTCCTTAGACGTGCTGCGCCAGGGCCGCGCCGATGGTCTGCTTGGTGTTCTGGCCGCCGACCAGCTCGCCGACCTTCTGTCCACCCTTGAAGATCATCAGGGTCGGGATGCTCATAACGCCGTAGCGACCGGCGATCTCCGGGCTGTCGTCGACGTTCAGCTTGTAAACCTTGGCTTTGCCGGAATACTCCTCGGCGACGGCGTCTACGGCGGGCGCGATCGCGCGGCAGGGGCCACACCAGACGGCCCAGAAGTCGACCAGGACCGGCTGCTCCGATTGCAGCACTTCCTTATCAAAGTCAGCCGTGGAAACGGCGGCGGCAGCACTCATACTGTTACTCCTTGTGGTTTCTTCCGAAACGCCGATTGTTGCGTCTCTCCGATGCTTGCAACAAGGCACGGGTATGGGGAGTTCCCGTATGGTGGCGTGTCACAAGAACTGCTCGGTCCAGGCGATGCTCCGCTCCAGCATATCCGGCGTGTAGACGTGGCCGAGACCGGGATACAGCACAAGCTTCAGCCGTTCCGGCGTTTCCGCATACAGGGGCCGGAGTCGGACATCGAGCGCCTCCACTCCATCGACGGGAACGACGTCGTCTTCCGTGCCGTGCAGCATGAGCAAGGGGCGGGCCGGGTAGGAAGTGACGGCCTGATCGAGTGGGTGCTGTTGGAGAAGCGGGGCGAAAGCCGGCTGGCGGAGATCGACGCCCAGCGCGCGCAGCGGGCCGAGCCAGTCCGGGCTGCCCATGGCGACGGACGCGACGGTCAGACGCGGCTCCGTGAGCAGCGCGCTGAACGTGATGTAGCCGCCGAGCGAGATGCCGTGTACGGCTGCCTGGGCCGCCCCGAGATGATCCAACAGCGCCGAAACGTCGCGCGCCGTCCCCGTGAAGATCTCGTACATGGTGGCGACGTAAGACGCCGCCATGCGCTCCTCGCGCCCGGCGGCGTCGGGCCTCTCGCCGTGCTGCCGCGCATCGGGGGCGGCGACGCGGAACCCGCGCTGCGCGAAGGCGTAAAGTGTGGGGAGGATTTTTTCTTTGGAGCTGCCCAGCCCGTGCAGCACCAGAACGAGGGGCGCCTCCGGGGGTAAGGCAACACCGGAAAGCAACAGGTAAGGGATCTCGCCGGTCTTCCCAACGGTCAGCGTGTACTGTGGCATGAACGGGATGTTCTTTCTTAAGCAGTCACTCCGAGGCCAATGCGAGCAGGACCAGCAGAACGCGCGTGCCGCGTTCCGTGAGGACATAACTGTTACGCCCAGCCTGGTGGATGAGACCCGCCCGCATCAGCTCGCGGAGATGATGGTACAGGCTGCCCGTGCTGAGGCCGGTCAGTTCGCCGAGCGCGGCGGCGCTCTCCGAAGCCTTGTCCAGCAGCACGCGCAGCAGAGCCACTTTCTGGGCCGATGCGAGCGCGTATCCGAGCGCGGCGGCATCTCCGTTGGTGACTCGGGTCAGTTGCGCGGCGGTCGCCGACGTGACCATCTTTTTCGGCTCCAATCCGGCACCGGCATGTGTCACGGCGCACTGCACCACGACATCTTTGCCCTTGCGGCTGCTTTGCGGCTCGTCGGTGGATGCCGGTCCTTCACGGGCCGGCACGGATTTCGCCGCCACCGTATTCTGTAACTGCCGGATCTCCGCTTGTATCTGCTTCAAGGCTTCTTTTGTTTTGTTATCCAAGTACGTACCCCGCCACCGAACGTGGCTTGCCCGTTCTGTAGTATTGTACCTTCTGGAGCAGGGGCCGTCCAGGCTGGAGTCAGTGTAAGCTATTTAGGTGGTATACTGAGTCCGATATCCCCACCTGTCTCAATGATGTTTGTTTGGATGCAGAAGGAGAACGGTGTATGCCAAGAGTTCTGGTCGTGGACGATGAGGCCCCGATCGTCGATGCGATCTCCTATAACCTGAAAAAAGAAGGCTTTTTGGTGGATACGGCGGCGGACGCCGATGAGTGTTTGATGCGTATCCAGGGCAACGTCCCGGATCTCGTCGTCCTGGATGTCATGCTCCCTTCCGGCAGCGGACTAGACATCTGCCGGCGGCTGCACCGGGACCAGATCGACCTGCCCGTCCTTCTGCTGACGGCGCGCGCGGCGGAAGGAGATCGTCTCAAGGGCTTCGACGCCGGCGCCGACGATTACGTGGTCAAGCCGTTCAGCATGCGGGAACTGATGGCTCGCGTCCATGCACTTCTGCGCCGGGCGGGCCGTGAGCGGGTTCGGGAGGCGGCAGACGCACCCGCAGCCACGAACACCATCGCCGGCGACATTCAGATCAACCCGGATCGGCGGGAGGTCATCAAAGAAGGCCGGACGATCACCCTCTCGCGCAAAGAGTTCGATCTGATCTCGCTGCTCGCCGCCAACCAGGGGCGCGTGTTCGACCGACAGACCCTGCTGTCCCGCGTCTGGGGCGAAGACTCCTATGTCGATGATCGGACCGTCGACGTCCACATCCGCTGGCTGCGGGAGAAGCTTGAAGCCATCCCCGCCCAGCCCGAGATGCTGCTGACGGTGCGCGGTGTCGGTTACAAGTTCCGGGGATAGACCTCTTCACCGTGTTGTGGTTCCGACGCGCTTCTTCCAGCCCCGAACAGTCCGCCTCCGTGGTGGAGGATCACCCGGACACGCCGCGCTGGCAGGCGCTCTTGAACGCTACGGAAGACGCCGTCCTGATCGCCGATGATCGGGGGCATCTGCTTCTGAGCAACGCCGTCGCCGACCGACTGTTCGCGGCCCCTCCGCGCCCGGCAAGTGATACGACAACCGGCGATGGCGAGAAACTCCTCGCACACACCCTCAGCAGTGAACTCGAAGAGCTTTACCGCGACTCAGTCCGCCGTCACTCTCCCGTCGAGGCCGAAGTCGCCCTGACCCTTCCGGTTTCCCGAACGCTGCAAGTGCGGATCACCCCGGCCTCACCCCACGAGTATCTGTTCGTCCTGCGGGACCTCACCGAACTGCGTCGGCTGGAACGGGTGCGGCGTGACTTCGTCGCCAACGTCTCCCACGAGCTGCGGACGCCGTTGACGTCGATCAAGGCGATGGCCGAGACACTGCTGGACGGCGCGCGGACCGATGAAGCGGTCGCCTCGCGTTTCTTAGAGACGATCATCCATGAGTCGGATCGACTGGTCCGGCTGTCCTCGGACCTGCTCGACTTGTCGCGCGTGGAGGCGCGGGGCGTGGACAAAGCCCCAATGGACCTTGCCGAGCTTGTCCAAGAGATCGCCGCGCGTCTGGCCTCACAAGCGCAGAAGGCGGGCGTGACTCTGACCAACAACGTCCGGCCGCCGCTGGTCGTGCCGGCGGACAGGGATGAGATGGCCCAAGTGCTCGTCAACCTTCTGGACAACGCGATCGCGTACACCCCGCGCGGCGGGGCGATCTCACTCACCGCAGCACAGGCGGAGCAGGGTGTCACCGTCTCCGTGGCGGACACGGGGATCGGCATCCTGTCGCACGACATCCCCCGCCTGTTCGAGCGGTTCTACCGCGCCGACAAGGCCCGCAGCCGCGCGTCGGGCGGGACCGGCCTGGGCCTGAGCATTGTCAAGCACATCGTCGAGAGTCACGGCGGCACGGTCGGCGTCGAGAGCGAGTACAATCGGGGCAGCGTGTTCACGTTCACGCTGCCGCGCTGAGACGTTCAGCCCTGCCGCAGCCAGCGCGCCGCGTCTTTGGCGTGGTAGGTCAGGATGATGTCTGCGCCCGCCCGTTTGATCGACGTGAGGATCTCCAGCGCCGCCGCGCGCTCGTCGATCCAGCCGTTCGCGGCGGCGGCTTTGACCATCGCGTATTCCCCCGACACGTTGTACGCGCCGACCGGCAGCGGGGTCGTCTCGCGCACGTCGCGCACGATGTCTAAGTACGACAGCGCCGGCTTGACCATGACCATGTCCGCGCCCTCCTCGATGTCCTGTGCGACTTCTTTGAGCGCCTCGCGCCGGTTGGCCGGGTCCATCTGGTAGGTCTTGCGGTCGCCGAACTGGGGCGCGCTGTCGGCGGCCTCACGGAACGGCCCGTACATGGCGGACGCATATTTCACGGCATACGAGAGAATGGGCGTGTCGGTCAGCCTATTAGCATCGAGGGCCGCTCGGATGGCGGCGACGCGCCCATCCATCATGTCCGACGGCGCGATGACGTCGGCCCCGGCCTGGGCATGGGAGACAGCCGTCCGCGCCAGCAGGTCGAGCGACGGATCGTTGAGGATGCGCTCTCCCTCGACGATGCCGCAGTGTCCGTGCGACATATATTCACACAGGCAGACATCGGTGAAGATGAGCAGCGCGGGGTTATCGGCTTTCAGGGCGCGCACGGCGCGCTGAACGATGCCGTTGTCGGCATAGGCTCCCGTCGCCCGCTCGTCTTTGCTCTCGGGCAGGCCGAACAGCAGCACGGCGGGGATGCCCAGCGCGGCGATCTGTTCCGCTTCGGCCCGCAGGGCGTCCACCGTCATCTGCGCCACGCCGGGCAGGGACGAGATCGGGCGGCGCTCGCGCCCCGCGCCGGGGATGACAAAGAGCGGGTCGATCAGGTCCTGGGCGGAGAGGTGTGTCTCGCGGACCATGCCGCGCAGCGCGGGCATACCACGCAGGCGACGGGAGCGGTGGGTCAGGTCAATAGGCTTCATGCCATGAGTTTACCCCATGCGCCCCTCCGGCCCGCCACTACGTCAGTGACAGGGCATGGTCGAGTCGCCGCCATAGCGCAGGAACTGGACGCCGATCTGCGGCGTGAGGTACCACTTCACGTGTCCATCGACGAAAGCGACGTTGACCCCGCTCGTGTGGCGCATGGAGGCGATGCTGTTGCCGGGATCGAGGTATCCGTCGTCCGTGGAGTCTGTGGTCGCGTTGGGGCTGGCTTCTTCGGTCAGCAGCAGGTAGGAGGCGGGAGCGTCAAACGCCGCCAAAATCTTGCCCAGCCGCGGCTGGCCGGAACTGGAAACTGCGCAACCGTTCATGGCGTAGGAGTCGCCGGACTGCTGGCCGACCGTGTCATCGGGGCAGAGATACACCTGGCGGCTTTTGACGTAGGGGTAGATCGAGCCTTGTGTCGGATCGAACGTCCCCGACGGCGCGACGGTACTGGCAGTGAACTGGCTGAAGTACATCCAGCCGCCCAGCACCTTGGCCCCGCCGCCCCCGCCGTCGGTCGCGCTCGGCAGGTACTCATCGTTGTCCTGGGTGTATTGGGCGAACGCGAGGCCCAGTTGTCGCTCATTGGAGGCGCATGAGATCTGGCGTGCCTTTTCGCGGGCCTTGGCGAAGACGGGAAAGAGGATGGCGGCGAGGATGGCGATAATGGCGATGACGACGAGCAGCTCGATCAAAGTAAAACCTACCGCCCTGTGACGCCCGAGCATCTGCTGATTGGTTTTCATAGCACTATTATATCATGCCACAACTGTTTTCGGATAGACTGTTTCAACATCGTCTCAGTTGAAATGTAAGTAGAGCGGGTAGGCCCAGAAATAGAAACAGGCCGCCAGGCAGCACCAGCCTCCTTCGACGATGGTGACTGCCTTGCGGCGCTTACATCCTATAGTCAGGGCCACAAGGCCTCCGGCGAGGCATACCGACGTTGACCACGGGAACATCCACGCCCCGCCGTGAATGACTTGCCCAGGCCCCGTCCACCCGGCGAGGTCATCGTTATAGTTAAAATGCTCCGGCAAAAGTCCAGTTAGCACCTAACAGGCGGGAGGCAGCAGGGCTAAAATATGGCCCAGGAGGAGGCTCTTGTCAGTGTCTCGGCGCAC
This sequence comes from uncultured Armatimonadales bacterium, assembly GCA_964249295.1. GTDB lineage: Bacteria > Armatimonadota > Armatimonadia > Armatimonadales > Capsulimonadaceae > CAZZVX01. The sequence continues at coordinate 14,176 of CAXUCQ010000031.1, forward strand.
AGTCAACAGGTTAGCCTTACGTTCAGCAGCCCGCAGGCTCAGTAACGAAACTGCTGGGCGCGTC
>CAXUCQ010000031.1:14249-14633 GCA_964249295.1 uncultured Armatimonadales bacterium
CAGAACGGTCGCGGGCGCTGCGAAGCGGCCTTGCAGGTCCGTGACCGCTGGGAACGAGTCGTCGCCGAGAAAGCACAACCGGCGGCTTGTGGCAGAAAAATCGTAAGGCTCGAACTGCTAAGGCGGAAGGCCGCTCCCCCCGCTGCGAGACCAGACCGCCCCGAAAGCTGGAAAAGTCCGTGTAGCGCGCCTGGACCGAGCCGCCCCCGTTTGGTTCTGGTCCGTTGCGGTCTTATGTAATTCATAAGCGGACTCGTCCACAAGAGCCATCACATCTCCGCCAGACGCTCAGGAGTGGGCCTGAACGCTGCGGCTAAAGCCCTATCCGTCAGAATCAGCGGTTCTACACTGCTCGCGCCAATAACTGACCCCGCGCCGCACATC
>CAXUCQ010000032.1:0-310 GCA_964249295.1 uncultured Armatimonadales bacterium
GCGCGGCACGACCGCCGACACGGCCGCCCTGCCCGCCCTCGCGGCGGCGGCGCAGCGCGGGCCGCAGCCACGGCGGCTGGCCGCCATCGAGGCGCTGGGCCGCTTGTCGGACGCGCGCGTGACGGACGCCCTGCTCGGCGTGGTCGCAGACCCGGACCTGCGTATCCCCGTGCTGCGGGCGCTGGCCGAGCGCGAAGACCCGCAGAGCGTCCCCGCCCTGGTGGCGCAACTGGATGGAGAGCGGGAAGCGCCCGTCCTGACCATCCTCGCCGACGCCCTGGGCCGCCTCGGCGCCCCCCAGGCCGCGCCC
>CAXUCQ010000032.1:320-14624 GCA_964249295.1 uncultured Armatimonadales bacterium
GCCCGCGCTCGTGCGCGCTCTCGACCGCACAAGCTCACCGACCGTCCTCCGGGAGATCCTCAACGCCCTGGGCAGCATCGCCGTCGGGCGCGACTCGTTCTACCCGCTTCTAGCCTTGGAGCCGTATGCGCGCGACGAGACGGTCGGGAAGATCCTGCTGAACATCCGGCGGCGGCTCCGTGCGCGCGCCAAGCGCGCGCAGGATACACAGGACGCGCGCATCGCCGTTCGCGCGGAACAGGCCCTGGAAGCCTACATCCATGGCGACCTGCGTCGGACCCTGACCCGGCTGGCGCAGATCGGGCGCATCGTCATGCCGCGCACCGACCGCGTGAGCGACGGCCCGGCCTTTGACACACTCTGCGCGCTGGAAGCGCGCGTCGCGCATCACCAGGCCGTCACCCCCGAAGAAGCGCTGCTGGCCGTGTTTCTGGTGCGGAAACTGACGGATCGCTGACGAAAAGCGCCGGTCAGAGCGAGATGGAAACGTGCGCGCCGCCGGCCTCGACCTTGTAGCCGTAGGCGTTATGAAAAAACTCCGCCGGGACGTACAACTCGCCGCCCTCGGCGTGAGCGGGCGCGGGGAACTGCACCACCGTGCCGTTGACGGCGGCGGTGTCGTCGCCGATCTTGAAATTCGCCGTCCACTGGCCGATGGTCGCGGCCACCTGTCCGGCCTCGTGGTCCCACGTCACGACACCGCCGAGGGCGGCGACGACCGGCCTGAGCGGGACGAAAACGCGCCCCTCATGGTCGTGTGGCTCCTCGTCGATGTGGGCCTGCTGGCCGTTCAGCGTGTATGGCATGGCGTCTCCCCTGGGTGTCGATCCGTTCGGTGATACCCGGCACGGGCAGCGGCGTAAACGGGAATCCCGCCCCCTCCCCGTCGCGGGAAGAGGGCGGGGGAGAGGCTACTCGTAGCGCAGGGCCGTGATTGGGTCCAATTTGGCCGCCCGGAAGGCCGGATAAATGCCGAAAAAGAGGCCCACGGCGACGGCGAAGGAGAACCCCAGGACGGCGCCCCACAGGGGGACGAACGCGGGCAGGGTCTTGTGGGCGAACCTGTCGATCAGGGCCGCGACGCCGTAGCCCTGCGCGACGCCGATCAGGCCGCCCAGCCCCGAAACCAGCATCGCCTCGACGATGAACTGCAGCAGGATCGCGCCCCGTGTCGCGCCGACGGCCTTGCGGATGCCGATCTCGCGCGTCCGCTCCGTGACCGAGACCAGCATGATGTTCATGATGCCGATGCCGCCGGTCAGCAGCGACAATCCGCCCACCCCGCCCAGGACGACCTGGACGCTGCCGATGATCACGTCCAGTTGTTTGAGCAGGTTCTCCTGCGTGTCCACGATGAAGTCGCCCGTGTTGAGCGGGTGCTGCTGCCGGAGCACGTTCCAGACCTGGTCGGCGGCGGCGTCCGTCTGGGCGACGTCCAGCGACTGGACGGAGAAGCTGCTGATCTCGTCGCTGGCCGTGAAGCGCTTCTGCAGCGTGTGGAAGGGCGTGAACACGCTGTTGTTGAAGTCCGCGCTGAAGCTGGAGTCGCGCTCCTCAAGCACGCCGACCACGAGCAGGGAGACGCGCCCCGCCGCTCCCGTGATGACCACGTCCCGGCCCACGGCCTCCGCCTCCCCGAACAGATCGGTCTTGAGCTTGCTGCCCAGGATGCACTTCTTCTCCCAGGTCGCGTCGTCGTCATCGGTCAGGAACTGCCCGGCGGCCAGTTTCAGCCCGTTTGTCAAGGCGTAGGCGGGCAGGATGCCCTGGATCTGGACCTGCCGGTGCTTGGCGCCGGCCTCGACCTGCACGCTCGTCGAACTCGTCGGGCTGACGGGGCCGATCAGCGTGCAGCGGCGCTGAACGGCCTGCACGTCTTCCATGCGGATGCCGTTCCTGCCGCCCCGGTGGAGGCTGTCCGGCTTCGGGCTGTAGAAAACGGAGATCAGATTCGCGCCGTTGCCGCCGATCTGCCCGATGATCTGCTGGCGCAGGCCTTGGACGATGGCGATCATGATGATGACGGACGACACGCCGATGATCACGCCGAGCATGGTCAGCAGGGTGCGGAGCTTGTTGGCCCAGAGCGCTTCCAGCGCGACGCGGACGGACTCAAAAAGTGCCATGGACCGGCCTTTACCTAATCGGCATTGACATCGAACTTCCGACGCCCTTTGCCGTTGATCGGCAGGACGACCAGCCGCTCGCCGGGCCGCAGCCCGCGCAAGACTTCCACCTCCGTGTCGTCGCGCAGCCCGAGCACGACGGCCCGCTGCTGCGTCCGAACGCCGACAAGCACGGAGACCGTCGCCCGGCTGCCGGGGGACGGGACGGCTTCCAGGGGCGCGAGGACGACGCGGGCGTGCCGCGCGCTGATGATGTCGACGTCGGCGGTCATGCCGGGCCGCAGGCGCGCGTCATAGCGGCTCAGCGCGATCTTGACATTGAACTTGGAGACGCTGGCGTCACTGCCGCCCGCCCCACCGGCACTGGCGTCGGAAAAAGCGTTCGTGGAGGCGGGGGCGACTTCCGTGACGGAGCCGTGGAACGTCGCGTCCGGCACGGCGTCGACGTGGATGTCCACGGGGGCGCCGACCTGGACCTTGGCGATGTCGACTTCGTTGATGCCGACCAGCACTTCCAGGCGGCTGCCCAGCGTGGCGACCAGTGATTGGGCGTCGGAGAAGCCCGTCGTCGCGCTCTGCACGATCTCGTTCGGCTGCTTGTACTTCTTTAGGACGATCCCCGGCGCCGGCGCGACGATGCGCGTGTCGGCGAGCTGGACGAGCAGTTGCGCGAGCTGGTTCTGGATCTGGCTGACCGACGCCCGCGCCTGAGCGATGTCGGCGCGGCTCACCGCGACCTGGCCCGCGTTCGCCTGCGCGGTCGCCAGCGCCACCCGCTGGGCCAGCACCTGGGCGCGGGCGTCGTCGACGTCCTGGGGACGCGGCCCGGCCTGCGTCAGCGCCAGCGCCTGCTGCGCCGAGCCGAGGCTGCTGGCCGCCGTGTCGACGGCGACCTGGGCCGCGTCCGCGTCCGACTGCGCGATGAACCCCTTAGCGAGCAGGCCCTGGCGGCGCTTCTGGGTGCGCTGCGCGTCATCCAGCGTGATCTGCGCGCGCGCGACCGCCTGCTGCTGCTGCGCCAGCTCCTGTGGCCGCGCCCCCGCCGCCACGGCGGCCAGGTGCGTCTCGGCGGAGTGCAGGTTGGCGCGCGCCTGGGAGATCGCCATCGCCGTCTGCGAGACCTGCAGCCGGTACTGTGCCTCCGTCTGCTCCAGCCGGGCCTGCGCCTGACTGAGCTGGGCGCGCAGGCCGGCGATCTGCGGGTCCAGCTGAGACCGGTCCACGATGGCGATCAGCTGCCCCCGCCGGACCTGCTGGCCCTCCGTGATGGGGATGGCGAGGAGCCGCCCCGGCGCTTTGCTCTCGACGTTCACCTTGTCCACGGGCTGGATCGTGCCGCTCTCGGAGACCTTGACGACCAGATCGCCCAGACGTGTCAGCACCGTGCGCGGCGGCGCGGGCGGTTTATGGAGCGCTTTGCTGACCCGAGACGCGACGCCGACGATCAGCAGGAGCAGGATCGCCGTGACGAGCAAAGGTTTTGCGGCGCGTTTCAAGATTTGGTTCTGGGCCTATGGACGGGACGTTGCTTACGGTAATGGTTCTGACACGCCGACGGCGGGAAAGTTGCAGCAAGCCTTTACGGCGTCACAGGCGGGAGGGGGTCGTACATCCGTACTCGGACTTTCCCTGTGCCGCCGCGCGCGCCGATGACGGACAGCTCGCGGACATCCTTGCCGCCGTCCGGCGACAGCAGACGCCGCACCTCGGCGAGGCCCAGGGTCTCGGCGGACTGGCCATCGACCTGCGTGATGACGTCGTCGGGACTCAGCCCGGCGTCGAACGCCGGAGACTTCGGGTCCACGCCGACGACGACGATGTGGCGCTTGGTCTTCGCGTAGTCGTCTCCGACTTCCACCAAATAGACCCCGAACGTGCGCGTATCGAACGGCTTCTGTGTCTGCGGGCAGGCCGCGAAGAAGATGCGCTGATGCGGGTAGTCGAACGTGACGACGAACCGCGACAGAAACTGGTGTCCGAGCGCGCCGGCGAGGTTGCGGGACGCTCCAGCCTTGTCGTCGAGCGCCAGGTCGGTCGGGACGCTCCGCAGGTCCGTGCCGGCCAGGCTGAAGGAGCGGGCGCGCACGCGCCGGGCCGGGGCCACGCCGCCCACGCCCATCTCATAAACCTTGATGCCGTTCGCGTACTTGGCCGACAGCTTGTTGTCAGCCACATAGGGGGCGTATAGGTGGACACAGCCGCTGTCCCCGGTGTCGATCAGAAAGCGTTTCTGCGGCAGGCCGTCGAAGCTGGCCGAAACGGTCGGGACGTTGCCCTCCAGTTCCATCGGCAGCGGCTGCCCGTCGCTTGGGCCGGGCGTCCAGCCGTCGGGGTCGAGGAGCGTGACTTCCTGTGACCCGTAGTCGATCTTGACCACGAAACGGGACAGCAGGGTGTATCCGAGGAGGCCGACCGTCGGCACCGAGGAGGCGATGTCGAAGCCGTAAGGGAGGTCGATGGCGGTGGCCGTGATGTCCCGGAAAAGCAGGCCGTCCGGGAGTTCAAACGTGTCCAGCTTGACGGGGTAGATGTTGGTCGAGCCGCCGTAGCCGCGCGCCTCCATTGTCCCCTGGTGCTGGAGGTGGAGCGTGTCGGCGGCGAACTTCGCGAGCGCCATCGTGCTCGCGCCGCTGTCGAGCATGATGAACGCCGGACGCCCGTTGATGCCGACATACAGCTTGATCGCCTGGTCGTCGCCGTCGAACGCGATGGTCGCCGAGGTGGCGTTTGGGTGCTCCCACTGATAGTTCTTGGGGGACGGCGGCATGGCGAACAGGCTGTCCGGGGCCTCGACGCCGAACTGATCGTCTGTGAGGGTGTAAACGACATCGAAGCGTCGGTCGCCGCCGGAGATGCGCCGCGTCCCGGCCGTCATCTCGCCGTTGATCGACTTGTAGTTGCTATATTCCGTGGTGATCAGCCGGTCATCGTCGCGGTGCTGCTCCTTGGCGATCAGGAACGTCTTCGGGTCCAGGAAGAGCGTCGCCGGCCTGCCGCCGTCCGGGACGATGTCCAGGACGTAGTCCCCCGTGCGGCGCTCCGTCTGCGGGCGCAGCGTGACCGCACCCGCCATCCGCTGTGGCAGGGCGTAAGAGACGCTGTTGACGTACTCGCCGTTGCGGTCGTTTTTCAGTTCCTCCGACGACAGCAGCCGGACGCTGCCGTTGGCGTCGCGCTCCCAGGTCACCTTGCCGTCGGAGCCGTAGGTTTGATCTTCCAGCCCGATCTTCTCCTCAGACCAGTACCGGTCGTGTCCCTTGAAGACGGTGACATACGTCCCTGTCAGGCCGTCTGCCTGGATCGTGCCGGTGACACGCTCGGATGGGACTGGGGCGTGATTCTGCGGGTTCCCCAACGCCTGCAGATGACGGGTGAGCACTTCGGGGAGCGTGAGCGACGGCCTGTCGTCGGCGTGTGCCGCCGGGAGAAGCGCGCCAAACCAACCGGTGAGAACCAGCACAAGGAAGCCGTTGAAGGACTTGTTCACGTTTACCAAATCTCCTCTCCCACATGGTTGACGGGGGATCGTTCGTTCATCGCGCCTTCTCCGGCGGCATCGGGTCGTACATCGAGACCTTCACGTTGCCCGTGCCGCCCTCAGGGCCGATGATCGTCAACACGTGTGAGTCTTTGCCCCCGTCCGGGGACAGCAGGCGGCGCACCTCGCCCAAGCCGAGCGCGTCCGCAGGCTGGCCGTCGATCTTGGTGATGATGTCGCCCCGCACGATCCCGGCATCGGCCGCCGGCGCCCGGCCGTCAACATAGATGACTCGGATCTGGCGCTTGTTCTTCACCAGGTCGTCCGCCTCGCTTACCACATAGACGCCGAATGTGCGCGTGTCGAACGCCTTCGGCGCGGCGGGGTTGGGGGCGAAAAAGATGCGCCCGTGCGGGTAGTCGAACGTGACGATGAAGTGCGACAGGAAGTCGTAGCCCAGCGCCCCGGCCAGGAACCGCGAGGAGCCGCCTTTCGCGTCCAGCGCCAGGTCCGTCGGCACGTCGCTGAGCGTCGTCCCCCCCAGCGTGAAGGAGTGCGCCCGGACGCGCCGCTCCCGCGCCTCGCCCCCGACGCCCGCCCCGATGATCTCCATCCCCTTCGGATAAGCCTGTGCGACGCCGTAACGGCTGACGAACGGCCCGTACAGCTTGACGGGCGAGAGTGCGTCGCCGGTGTCAACGAGGAAACGGCCTGGCGGCAGGCCGTCGAACTGTGCCTGCACGTTGGGGACGTTGTCGGTCAGGTCCATCGGCAGGGTCGGACAGCGTGATGTCCTGCGCCTGGAAGTCGATCCGCACGACCAGGCGGGACAACAGCTTGTAGCCGACAAAGCCGACGGTGGGCGTGGCGTCGTAGAGGTCGTAATTGTCGGGCAGGTCGATGGCCGTCCCGGTCATGTTGTGGAACAGGACGCCGCCGGCGATCTCAAAGCTGTCCAGGTGAACCGGGTAGATGCTCGTCGAGCCGCCGTACCCGCGCGCCTCGAACGTCCCCTCCGGCTTCAGTCTCAGCCGATCGGAGGCCCATTTGGCGAGCGACATGTCGGCATCGCCGCTGTCGAGGATGATGTTGGCCGCCTGGCCGTTGACGCCGACGTACAGGTTGATGCGGTGGTCGCTCGCGTCGAACGGGACGACGACCGGCGCTCCCGTCGGGGCGACCCACTGGAAGTTCTTGGCGACGGGGGGCGGCGAGAACCGCGAGTCGGGGACGGAGACGTTGTCCTGAATCGAGGTCGTGGTGAAGACCGAATCGTACTTGCGCTTGCCGTAAGAGGCCCGCTCCGTCATCGGATGCATGGTGCCGTTCAGCAGGCGGTAGTCACTGTAGGTCGTCGTCACCAGGACGTCATCGTCGTTGTGCTCCTCTTTGACGATCAGAAACGTCTTCGGGTCCAGAAACAGCGTCTCCGGCTTGCCGCCTGCAGGCAGGATGTCGAGGATGTAATCGCCCGTACCCCGCTCGGCGCGGGGGCGGAGCGTGACCGTGCCGGGGAGGCGGTCCGGGAGCGCGTAGGAGTAGCTGGCCGTGTACTGGTCGTTGCGCTGATTCAGCAGTTCCGGCTCCGACAGCAGCCGCTGGTTGCCGTCCGCGTCGCGCTGCCAGGACAGTTTGCCGTCCGAGCCGCTCGTGTCGTCAGAAAACCCGAGCTTCTGCTCAGACCAATACTTGTCACGGCCTTTGGAGATGACCGTGTACGTCCCGCGCAGGCCGCCGTATTCCAGAATGCCCGTCTCCTGCGACACGCCGCTCTCGTCCGCAGCCTTCGGCCCCAGGGCCTGCAGGTGCCTGTCCAGCACCTGCCGCAGCGAAAGGCCGACCGGGTCGTCCGCGTGTGCATGGCAAGGCGCGAGGAGGATAAGAACTGCGGGTACGCAGGCGCAGATTCTCTTGACGTTCAACGGAGTTCCTTTCCAAGATGTGTCGCAACGAATCAAGACAGGGGATCGTAGAGCGAGACGGTCAGGGTCCGCCGCTCGCCTTTCGGGGAGAACAGTTCCAGGCTGCGGGCGGCCGCGCCGCTCGCCGGGGAAAGCAGGCGGCGGACCTGGGAGATGCTCAGGGTGCTGACCGGCTGGCCGTCGATCTGGAGGATCTGGTCGTACTGGACCACGCCGGCTTTGGCGGCGGGCGAGTCGCCCGCGACATCCAGGATCACGAAATGCGGCCTGCCGTTCTGGTCGTTGACCAAGGCCGTCGTCAGGCCGTAGGTGCGGGTGTCGTAAGGGGCCGAGGCGTCAGGGTTGGGCGCGAAAAAGACGCGGCTGTGCGGGTAGTCGAACGTGACCACAAACCGCGACAGCAGGCCGGAGCCGAGCGAGCCGGCCAGAAGCTGGGACGCGCCGCCCTTCGGGTCCAGGGAAAGGTCCGTGGGCAGCCCGTGCAGCGTCGCGCCGGCGACCGTGAACGAGCCGGTCTTGGCGACCGTGGACCTGGACTCCCCGCCGATGCCGCCGCCGACGGACGCGACCTGCTTCGGGTACTTCGCGCGCAGTTGGTTCTTGTCGATGTACGGCTCATACAGGCGCACGGCGGAAACGTCGCCGGTGTCCAGCAGAAACTGCGCCGGGGGCAGGTCCTCAAACTGGGCGGTGACGCTGGGCAGGTCGTTGTCGAGGTCCAACGGCAGCGGCGTCCCGTCCCCAGGTGTCGGCGCGTAAGTCGCGGGGTCGGAGAACGTGATCTTCCGGCCTGCGTAGTCGATCTTGACGACGAAGCGGGACAGCAGGTCGTACCCGATAAAGCCGGCCAGCGGCCCGCTCTCCGTCTGATCCAGGCCGCGCGGCAGGGCGATGGCGACGGCGGCCAGGTCCGACAGCCGGACGGCGCTCGGCAGGGCGGGCACGTCGAACGCGGCGACTTTGACGGGGTGCAGGTCGGTCGAGCCGCCGTAGCCCCGCGCCTCCAGAACGCCTTCGCCTTTCAGATGCAGCACGTCGGCGATGGTCTGGGACAGCGCCAGCCCGCTCGCGCCGCTGTCCAGGTACACGCGCGACGGGGCGCCGTTGATGACGACGGGCAGCGTGATCTCACCCTCGTCGAACGTGAACGCCGACGTCGCCGATTTGACATGGGGATCGACAAAGCCGGCGTTCCGCCCCAGGGGCGAGGGCGGGGAGAACAGGCTGTCCGCGACGCGGATGTTGTTCTGGATGCCCGTCACCTGCAGGGTGATGTCGTAGCGCGGGGTGCCGTTGGTCGTCCGCTGCGTGAACGGGAACTCGACGCCGTCGACCTTGCGGTAGCCCCCGAACGTCGTCACTTCCAAAACATTGTCGTCGTAGTGCTGTTCTTTGGCGATCAGAAACGTCTTCGGGTCCAGAAAGATCGTGCTGGATTTGCCGTCTTTGGGCAGCAGGTCCAAAACATAGTCGCCGGTGCCGGCCTCGCGCTCCGGGTGCAGTTTGACGACGCCGGGGACGCCCTCATCGGGCAGGACGTAGGAGTTGGTATCGACATAAAGTTCGCGGCGCAGGTCCCGCCGCTCGTCCTCGCCCAGCATGCGGATGTTGCCGTTGGTGTCGCGCTGCCAGGCGTCCTTGCCGTCGTACCCTTCGGCGGTCTCGTTGATGCCCAGCGTCTCGGTTTCCAATTCTTTGTCGGGCGCTTTGTAGATGGTCGTCCCGGCGCCTTTGATGCCGCCGGTTTCGAGCGACAGTGTGACGCGCGTCGTCTTGATGGCGGCGACGGCGGCCCTGCCGCCCAGCGCCTCGAGGTGACGGGCCAGCACCGACTCCGTCGTCTCCGGCACGCCGGGCGCAGGCGTCTTGGTTTCACCGGCGGCGACCAGCCGCAGTTCAGGGGCGGACGCGGACACGCGGACGTGGGCGCTCGCGGACGTGACGGCGTCGGGGTTCTGGAGCAGCAGGCGCGCGTGGGCGTAGTCGAACGTGACGTTGAACCGGCGCAGAGTCTGGTTGCCGATGCCGCCCGCGTTCTGCGAAACGCTGGAAATGCCCTGGGCCGTCGATGTCGCAACGGGAACGCCGGTCAGGACGGTCGGCCCGAACGCAAGGGTGTGGCCCGGCGTGGTGATCTCGCTGACCTCGCCGCCGATGCCCGCCGCCGTCTGTGTCCGCGCGTCCGGGTCGGCGGGGTCCGCCATCAGCCCGTTGGCCCGCGCATACGGCGCGTTCAGGCGCACGGCGCCGCTGTCGCCGGTGTCCACCAGGAACTGGCCCGGCGTCTTGCCGTCCACCCGCGCGGAGACGGTCGGGACGTGGATTTCCAGACTCAGCGGCAGGGTCGTGACACCGATCAGTGGCGGCGCGTAGGACTCAGGCCGTGTCAGAGTCAGCGTCCTACGCGCGTAGTCGATGGTCACGGTCAGACGGGCGAGCAGATCGTACCCGAGCGCGCCGTCGACCCCGCGCGCGGCCAGCAGCCCCGTGATGCGTGGGTCTTTGATGACGAACAGGTTCTGATTCTGGAGTTCGACGCCGCCCGGCAGGTCCAGCGTCGCGTGCGTCGCCAGGCCGGTCGCCGTCGAGCCGCCGTAGCCGAAGGCGAACAGCGAACCCGGCGCCTGCAGGCCCAGACTCTTCGCGGCCTCGCCCGTGATGAAGCTGCCCCCGGAGCCGCTGTCCAGCAGGAAATGCAGCGTCCGGCCGCCGAGCACGACCGGGACGATGATCTCATTGTGCGCGTCGTCAAACGGGACAATCGCCGCCGTCGCGCCCGGCGTCAGGAAGCGGTAATCGGCGGCGGTCACGGGCAGCGCGAACAGGGCGGGGTCGGCCTGCGCCAGCCTCGCCGCCTGGGTCAGAACGGCGTCGATCACCAGCGGCAGGCCGGCATAGCGGATCTGGAGGCGTGCGGGGACGCGCTGCCCGTCCACGGCCCGGTAGGACAAAATCGTGATCGTGCCGGACAGCCCGCCCTTGAGGGCGACCATCTTGCGGACCAGAAACGTCTTTGGGTCCAGATAAAGCACCTGCGGCGTCCCGCCTCGAGGCGTGACGTCGAGGACATAGTCGCCGGTTTGCGCTTCACGGGCGGGCCGCAGCGTCACCAGGACGCGCTTGCCGTCCCTCAGCGGATCGTAAGTGTCCAGGGAGAACGACGTGGCCGACCGGCTGGCGGAAAGCTCCGCGCCACGCACGACGCGGACGTTGCCGGTGGCGTCCTGCTGCCAGGCCGTCCGGCCGTCGTCGCCCTCGGTCTGGTGGATCGGGCCGAGGGACATCTCGACGCGGCTTTGATGGGGCGGCGCTTCCCACTCCTTCAGCGTCCCCGAAAGCGGCCCGGCCTGGATGGCGTAAGCGACCACCGTGGCGCGACGGTCGTCCGCCGCGCCGGGGGCGACCATCATCGCGCGCTGGTGCTTGGCGAGGATCGCGGACAGTGTGTTCGGCGGAGCGCCGTGCGTGGCGGCGGAGACGGGGAGCGCCGCCAGCAGCAGGCCGACGGGCAGCCATTGGACGGGGGAAAATCGGTTATGGTTCACAGCCGTATTTTACCGCATTTCCGCTTCTTTCGCAAAAACGTATGGGCGGGACAGGCCGTTTCTGGTTCCTGTGTCAATTGTCACATCCCTCCGGCGCTTCTCCGACCATACTCACTGTCGGCCCGCCGACAAATCGGTTGGCACGCTTCTTGCACGATGCTTGTTCGTCCGTGATGCAAAGGGCCTGGCCCCGTCATCGGTGGTATCCGTTGACAAATCCGCGATAACGGTATATACTGGAAGCTGTCGAGCTGTCTCAGACTCACGACGACTCATCCATTGGCATAAAGGTCTTTCAACAGGGCGTTCGCTCTTGTTTTCTGTCCGTCCGTTCTGAAGAGAACGTTTGAAGGAGGTTGTCCATGTACCGATCACGACTTTTCGGGGCTTCCGCGTGCGCCGTGGGCTTGCTCGCCGCCGGTGCGCTTTCGGCCCGCGCGGACCAGTCCGCCGCCTCTCCCGCCGAACGGCAGGCGAATCTCCAGAAGGCGATGCGGCTGCTGAGTAAAATCACGCCGACTCTGGACGCTCAGTCGCAGAAGACGCTGCCCGGCATCAAGAGCGCCATCGCCGACGCCATCCTTCACACCGAAACGGCGTCGCCCACGGAGCTGAAACTCGCCAACGCGCTCCTGCACCCCGGCAGCGACCCGACCATGGACCCGAACGTCGGCACGCGCGGCATCTTCGATGACGTCGCCAAGAGCGTGGCGGCGACCAGCATCCAGACGACGGTCCAGAACGTTTCTTCCTCGGCGATCCAGTTCGTCGCCGCCCAGGACACCGTGCCGGGCGGCCAGACCAAGGGCGTCGTCTATCTCAAGAACCCGGATGCCCCGGAGCCGAAGGCCCTGGTCGAGATCCCCGACGGCACCGCGACTCTCCCGGTCGAGAAGCGCGCCCAGATCGTCGCCAAGCGCCTGGAAGCGGCCCACAGCACGGACCCGATGTGGTGGACCAACCTGGAAGTCCATCAGATCAAAAACCAGTACGTGGTCGCCGTCAAAGGCTCGACAAGCAAGTACGTCATCACCGCCGACAAGGACTTCGCCAAGCTGCAGGGCGTCACCCCGGAAACTCTCGCGTTCAACCTTGTCGACCAGATCCGCAGCGGCGTCGACCCCAACCAATCCCGTGGCTTCGACTCCTCGCGGCTGACCCCGGTGCAGCACGCCAACGCGCTCCGGCAGAGCGGCGACGACCTGTACAGCCAGAAAGACCTGTCCGGCGCGGAGGAAGCCTACAAGCGCGCCGTGAAGATCGCCCCCGCCTACGCCGTCCCCTACCTGCGCCTCGCCAGCCTCTACATCGAGCAGAATCGCCTGGATGACGCGAAGGACATTCTGACGCAGGCCCAGGGCGTGGACGAGATGAGCGCCTCCGACAAAGAGACGATCAACCAGAAGTTCGCCGCCATCAGCACCACCCCGGTGGCGAATCAGAAGTTCTGACGGCCCGTGCGAATATGCCGAGCGTGAAAGACCCCCGGAGGCAATGCCTCCGGGGGTCTTTCTTGTCTTGACGGGAGACTACTGGCCCGCCAACTTGGCCTGGATCGCCGATGTCTCGTTCGGCTGAAGGTGCTGCGACAGGGCGGCCTGCAGGAGCGACTTCACTTCCGCCTCATGGCCGCCTTGCTTCAGGAAGTCGGCGAAGGCCAGGTACGGCAGGCCGAGGTTCTCGTCGGCATCACCGGCCTGTTGAAAGTCGGAGGTCGCCGCGCTCGTCTGCCCCTGCGCCGTGTCGAGCGCGCCTTTCGCGATCAGCGCGAGGGATCGGACGCGGCCCGACGAGGGGGCGAGCGAAAGGGCTTTCGAGACCATCGGCTGGGCGCGGTCCGCCTGTCCGATCTTGATCATCGCATAGGCCTGAAGCGCCAGAAACTCGGCATCGCCGGGGTGCAGCTTCAAGCGATCCTCGGCGGCACCGATGGCGGCCGGGTAGCTGCCGGCCAGGATCAGATCATAGGGCGGCGTGCCGAGGGCCGTGCCGGGCCGTGGAACGACAACTGCAGCGGTCTGCGTGTGGGGGCGTGCGATGACGACGACGGCAGGCTTGGTCGCGGCCTGGGCGGGCTTCGCTCCTCCCGCCGGAGCGCCTCCGCCGCCCCCTTTACCGCTTGCGGCAGCGCCGCCCGCTTTCCCGCTCCCCGTCTTTGCTCCTGCGGCAGCGCCGCCGACGGGCGGCTTCACGCCCGGCTTCGTCCCGGCGGGGACGGCGGCGACTTGGTTCGAGCCGACCTGGATCGAGCCGGCCTGCAGGGCGGCGCTGTCCTGCGGCTCGACCACGACCGGCAGAACGGACCCGGCGACGGACGCAGGCGACAGCGTGACCGTGACCTTGTCTGCCGACCAGAACGCCTTCGCCTTGAGGTTGTTGACGAGGACCGAACCGCTGGAACCCAGGTTGCGGCCCGAGATCGTGAACTGTGTCCCAGGCTTGTACGGGCCGGGGTCCACGGCATCCACTGCCGCCACGACGGGGGCCTGGTTCTCGGTCCCGACCTGCACCAATGATTTCGACTCGCTGTAAGGCAGCAGCGGGGTCAGGAACGGCAGAATGCCGACAAAGCGCTGGGCCTTGATCTTGACGATCTTATGGTCCAGCTCCTTGGGGACGTTGGTGATTATGACGCGGTTCCACAGGTTGGGGATTTTCGGGCGATAACCGACCTCGACATAGTTGTCCTTCGTCCCCATGTACAGTTTAGACCCGAGAAGGAACTGGCCGGAGACCAACAGCGTGCCGCCGGGCTGAGCCGACAAGGAGTTCGGCTCGACCTTCACGCCCTCATAGAAGGCGTTCTGCCAGAGCAGAACGACCATGGTGAACGCGACGACGATGCCGACGGCGCCGTAGGCCAGCGTGCGTATCGAGGTCGCGCCTTTGCTGAAAAAGTCCGTGAACTTGGCCGGAACGGGCGGGTGGTAGACCAGAGCGCGGTCGCCGGGGACCGGCTGCTTCTCCGTCGTCGGGGCGGCGACCACCGCGCCCAGCCCGGCATACCCGTCGGACGCGGGTGGGGGGACGCTCGGCGCATCGACGCGCTGCGCGCTCAGCAGGATCGGCTGGCGGGTGACGTCGCCCCGGAAGACTTTCAGCTTCGTCGCCGTCGTCAGCGGCACGGCGCGCTGCGTCCCCGGCCGCGCCTCGCCCTCGCCGGGGATCGCGGGCAGCGTCTCGCCCGGCTCGGGCGGCGGGACGGCCAGGCGCAGGGTGGGGCAGTCCAGAGC
>CAXUCQ010000033.1:0-9114 GCA_964249295.1 uncultured Armatimonadales bacterium
TTGCAGTTCTTCCGCGTCGGGCAGGCCGAGGTCGGCGAAGACGTTGCCGCTGCCGTCGATGAACTCGATGGGGTCGCTCATGGCGGTTGTTCCTGTCTGGCCTGCTGCCGGGCGCGTTCCTCCTGCTCGGCCTGCCTCAGCCGGGTCTGGCAGGCGCAGGCCGGCCTGCGGGGTGCTGATGCCGCGCCGGGACTTCTTCTGGAACGTGTGCGGGACGTAGACGCGCTCGGCGAAGTGCACGGTGTAGACGGCCCGGTACGTGTCGCCGTCGGGGTCGTCGACGATCTCCAGGATGCCCGCCCCGCCGAAGCCGGAGAGCGGCTTGGCGCGGTCGTGCCTGCCGCCGCGCTGGGCTTCGTAGAGGGCGAACCCGATCAGGGCCTGCACCGGGTCGGGCATCTGCCGCAGGCCTTTGCGGGTCGAAGCGACCCAAACGAGGGGCTTCAAGACTGGCTCGGCCATGCCGGGATGATGGCACGAAACGAGCGGGCTGTCAATCAACCGGCGGCTGCGGGACGCCGGGGGGTAGCATCCGTGGAGCATCCGGGGTGCGTCAGGGTAGGGCGGCGACGGCCTGGGCGATCTCGTCTTCGGTGTTGTAGAAGTGGGGCGAGAAGCGCAGGTAGCCGCCGCGCGCCGCCGCCGTGACGCCCGCCTGGGTGAGCGCTGCCAGGACCGCGTCGTTGTCGTGCGTCGGGTGCGTGAACATGACCAGGCCCGCGCGCTGCGCGTCGGCGCGCGGGGAGACCACGACGCAGCCTTTGGCCTCCAACAGCGCGGCGGCGTGGTCGGCGAGGGTCAGCACGCGGGCGGCGACGGCGTCAACCCCAACGTCCTCGATCAAGGACAGGGCGGCGTCCAGGCCGACCAGCCCGAGTGTGTTTGGGGTACCTTCCTCGACGCGCTGGATGGTGGTCTTAGGGCTGAAGTCGAGCGGGTCGAACTTCATCACGTCCACGACGCTGCCCGCGCCCATGTTGAGCAGGCGCATACGCTCTAATACGTGCGGGGCGACGTACAGGCCGCCCGTCCCCCCCGGCGCCAGCAGCCACTTGTGGACGCCCGTCGCCACGGCGTCGATGCCCCACTCGGCGGCCCGGCAGGGCAGCACGCCCAGCCCCTGGATGACGTCGGCGATGAACAGGGCGCCGTGGGCGTGGGCGAAGTCCGCCCAGGCCTTCAGATCGGCCCGGAAGCCCGTGCCGAACTGCACCCAGGACAGCGTGACGACCCGCGTGCGGCTGTCGACCAGGGCGGCGGCGTCCTCGAGCGAAAGCGTGTGATCGGGCCGGGGCCGGACAAGCCGGGTCTCGACGCCCCGCTCGCGCTGCGCGTACCAGGGGTAGACCACGCTGGGGTATTCGCACGACGCCGAAACGACGTTGTCGCCCGATGCCAGCCGCAGACCGTCGGCGAGCAGGGCCAGCCCCTGCCCGGTGTTCTTGGTGAGCGCCAGGAGTTCGGCGGGGACGCCCATCAGCCGCGCCATGCGACCCCGCGCGGACTCCCGCGCGGGCAGAACGTGTTCCATAAAGAAGCCGAGTGGGCTGCGGGCGGACGCCGCCACGGCCTCCTGCACGGCGCGGACGACGCGGGCGGGCGCGGGCGAGACCCCGGCGTGGTTCAGATAAACGCCCTGGGCCGTGGAGGCGGCGAACTCGGTCTGTCGATATTCGGCAAGGGACACAGGCGGCAACTCACTTTCTGCGGGACCCAATTCGGACCGAACGGGCCGTCGTACAGGTATAATACCCCCATCGGGAAGCGGAGGAAAGTCTTATGAACGCAGTGGACGTGGAGATCGCCCGCACCGTGCGGCGCGAGTTCGGGAAGCGGCCCGTGGACACGACCCGCCTGGACATCCAGGTCGCCCAGGGCCGGGTCAGCCTCGGCGGCATCGTGGGCCGGCTGCGCGACCAGCCGAACGTGAGCCTCAAAGACGAGGTCGCGATGGTCGTGAAGCTGCTGATGCGGGACCGCATGATCAAAGAGGTGCAGGAGATGGTGCGCCTCATCGAGACGGAAAAGGAAGAAGAAGACACCAACACGCGCGGGCGGATGCGTCCGGGCCGCTAGCCGCCTGTCATCTATCAATCAGCCGTGGATGCCGCTGACATACAGCGTCTTCTCGTTCTGATACGTGACCGCGCCGGGGGCGCTCTTGCGCGGCTTGCGGACGTACTTCTTGAGCGTGTAATCGACGGGGATCAGCGACGAGTGCTTGGACTCGCTGCGGGCGGCGACCAGCTCGGCGGCGTGCTGCAGGGCGGCGGGCGACACGGCCCCAGGGCGGTTCTGCGCGCGGATGACGCCGTGCGCCGACGTCGCCGCGCGCACGTGCAGCCAGATGTCCGACGACGACGCGACGCGCGTCGTCAGATAATCGTTGGCCGTCGCGTTCTCGCCCACCAGAATCTCCCACCCATCCACCGACTTGAACGACTTGATCTTGTGTCCCTCAAACGCCGGGCCGGCGTGCCTAGTCCGTGCCTCCGCCTCGTCCTCCGCCCCCGCCTGACGCTCCTCGCGGCTGAGCAGGACCGCCATGCTCTCGCGGATGCGGGCGATCTGCTCTTTGTCGGTCGCCTGCGCCGTTTCCCGCTCGGCCAGTCCCAGCAGAGCGAGCTCCTCGGCCACGGTGTCGCGCCGCTCCTGCAGCGTCTGCGCGCTCTTGCGGGCCTTCTGGCTGCGCCGGAAGAACCGCTCGGCGTTCTCATGGACGCCCAAGGCCGGGTCGAGCGCGATGAAGCGCATGGTCGGCTCGCCCGAGGGCAGGGGCGGCGCGTAATAATCCAGCACCTCGACCAGATGCTGGCCGCGCTGGATCTGCCCCTGGTTGGCGAGCAGCAGATCCCCCGACTGCTGGTACTCCTCGGCCCGCTCGGCGTTTCGGATGCCCTGCATCAGCTCCCCCTGCTCCCGCTCGCGCAGCTTGTGGCTGCGGCGCAGGGCCGCGAGCAGCGAATCGCGGCCCCGCTCGAACGTCTCGGCCTGGCCCAGACTGCCGGCCGCGTTGTCCAGGGCGAGGCTGATCGAGGCGCGGGGGTACTGGTCTTTGGACGGCACGGACAGCAGCGCGACGGGGTACGCGCCCTGCGTCACGCCCTGCGGGTCGCTCCACACGCGCGGCGTCCAATCATTGACGCGAACGACGGAGAGCAGGCCGCTCAAGGCGTACCAAAGGGTCTGCGGCGTCAGCACGCCGCGCTGGACGCGCAGCACGACCTCCTGCGCCAGCAGCGGGCTGACGCCCGTGAACGTCCCCAGCAGCCACGCCCGCGCCTCGTCGGGCGTCATCGGTTCGCCGTCCAGGGCCTCGTAGGCGCCGAGCGGGTCGCGCTTCGCTTCTTTGTCCCCGCCGCGCTGCCGGGGCGGGGGCCGGTACGGCAGCCCCGGCTGGATCTGCCGGAAGCGGTTCAGGTCCCGCCCGATGTGCTTGGCCGCGCCCAGTATCGTCCCCGGCCCGTTCACGAACACGACGTTGCTCAGCCGCCCCATCGTTTCAGCGATCAGCGTGTACGGCGCCCCGTCGGTCGCCCGGAACTCGATGTGCAGCACGCGCTCCCCGAACCCCAGCGGCAGCGAAACGGCGTGGACCCACGCCCCATCGAGGTGCTTCCGCAGCAGCGAGCAGAACGCCGGCGGCTGCGGCGGGTTGTCGCGGCGGATGGCGGTTAGATGCGCCCGCGCCAGTGTCGGGTCGCACGACAGCAGCAGATGATGCGTCTGCCCGGCGTGGTAGACCCGCAGCACGAGCTCGAGCGGCGCCGGCTGGGTGATCTTCTCCACCTTGCCGCCGACGATCGTCCGCCCGAGTTCGTCGGTGACGGCGGCCAGAATGAGCGAATCGAACAACATGGTCTTACAACTGCCGAATGTGTGTCGTC
Source organism: uncultured Armatimonadales bacterium (assembly GCA_964249295.1). Taxonomy (GTDB): domain Bacteria; phylum Armatimonadota; class Armatimonadia; order Armatimonadales; family Capsulimonadaceae; genus CAZZVX01. The sequence goes on from CAXUCQ010000033.1 coordinate 3,888, forward strand.
AAACGTCGCGCGGGCTGACCACGGCCGGCCCCGGCCCGTAGGCCGCGAAGCGCTGGAAGTGCGAAACATTGAACGTCAAAACGTGCGTGACGCCGTGGACGTGACGGATCGCCGCCGGCCGCGCGTCATGCACCTGCTTGCCGATCACCCCCGTCGCCTGCACCAGCGCCTTCCACGCCGGAAGGATATTCGGTGTTTCCGGCAGAAGGGGGAGATTGCTTCAAAGTTTGCGGCTTTTGCCTCCACGAGTGAAGGAGGCAAGCCAAGCCCATTCACTGCGATAGGCCGAGTGGCCGCATCACGGAACTCAACGAAGCTGTGTGGGGCTGAGTGCAACATCTCGCCCTGCCGGTGGAGAGTTGCCACTGCTCTGTCAGCGATCAAATATTCTGAGTCGTTGTTGTTGGCTAAACGCATGAGAATGCTTGTCTCGACGGGATAAATCATCAGTCGTGATCCTGGTAGATGCCGTCGCTGCTCACCTGTTCATCTGTCAGGGAGACGCCCGCGGGAGAAGCTGCGCTGCGAAGGAGGCGTTCCCACTCATCGCGCGATTCTAGGTCATAGCCCTTGGAGTTTTCCGGCACCAAGGCCAACTTCTCCAGCACGGCTTCTTCAACAAGGCTCTCCGGTGTCCGGCCACGTTGCCGCGCCTGCTCCGCCAGCGCCTTCTCGACATGGGGCGCGAATGAAAGCGTCATGGGGGAGGCTCCTGTTCTAATCATGAGTCCTCTTGCATGAGTCCTCTTGCATAAGTCCCCTGGGGCTGAACCCCTGGGCTATGAAAGGCATACTGCCCGAGGCCATGGGCGTCTGCGCGTCTTCAATCTTGCGCCTTCACGGGCGGGCAGTCTGCACTTGGCAGCCCAGGACTTCAGTCCTGGGGACTTATGCAAGAGGTCTGTTGTCCTCGTACCTGACTTCGCCGCCCACTTGTTCGCCGGTGAGCGAAACTCCTGCGTCAATGACGATGCCGCCGGCCCATTCTGCCGGCTCATCGCCGCGCCCGCTGCCCACCGTGAAAATGATTATACCCGGCGGTATGTTTCTGCGGTAAAATATCGATGCCACGCTCCACAGACACGCGCCATCACGGTCGGCGCAGGACGCCCCACATCCGCCGAGCCGCAGACAGGCGGCCGCTCCTGACGAGTCTCGGCCTGTGGAACCGACGGTCCGCCGCCGATAATTCTCGTGCCGGGCGACAGGGCCGTCGGGAGAATGTGGAAGAGCAATGAACACCAGGAAACCAGAGACGGTCCTGGACGGCGACCGGGGACTGACGGTGCGGAACGACCCCCAAACTTCAAGCGGCCGCCCCGCCGACACGCCACGCGCGAGCGAGGCGGCGCTCCGCGCGATCGGAGACATCACGCCGCTCGGCGTTTTCGTCAGCGACGCGCGCGGGCGGGCCACCTACGTCAACCCCGTCCTCTCCGACCTCCTCAAGCAGTGCGGCAGACAAGCCGCAGAAGGCTGGCAGGAAGCGATCCACTCGGACGACCGCGGACGCCTCCGCCGCGAACTGGCCGCCTGCGCGCGAACCGGGCAGGCCTCCCGGAGCAGCCATCGGTTCGTGAAGTGCGGCGGCGAAGTCGTGTCGACGGAGATCGTCGCGACCCCCATCCTTGACCGGGACGGGCGCGCGGACGGCGTCGTGGGCATCGTTCAGGAGAGGCCTCTGAATCACGCCGCCGAAGCCGAACAAGCCCTGCGCCGGAGCGCGCAGCAATACCGCCAGATCGTCGACACCGCTCAGGAAGGCGTCTGGCTGCGGGATGCGGAGGCGCGCACCGTTTTCGTCAACCGGCGGATGTGCGAGATGCTCGGCTATACCGCCGCCGAGATGATGGGGCGGCCGGTCCACGACTTCATGGACGCGGACAGCCGCGACGCGGCGGACCGGCGCTTCGCGCAGCGCAGAAAGGGCGAGTGCCAGCAGCACGACATCCGCTACAAGCACAAGGACGGGTCCGACGTCTGGGCCATCGTTTCCGCCAGCCCCCTGTACGATGACGACGGCGTGTTCATCGGCGGCCTCGGCATGATCACGGACATCACTGAGCGGAAGCGGCACGAAGAGACCATCCGCTGGCAGGCCTACCACGACCCGCTCACGCGGCTCCCGAACCGCACCCTGCTGGAAGACCGCCTTCATCAACTCCTCGTCCCGTCCGGGCGGCCCGATCCGCGTGTCGCCGTGATGTTCATCGACCTGGACCGGTTCAAACAGGTCAACGACACCCTGGGCCACGATGCCGGTGACTGCCTGCTTAAAGTCGTCGCGCAGCGGATCGTCGGCTGTCTGCGCGCCGAAGACACGGTCTCACGGGTGGGGGGCGATGAGTTCACCGCCCTGCTGCCGGGCATCGGACACTCCCAGGCCGTGGCCGAGGTGGCCCAGAGACTGCTGGAGGCCCTGGCTCAGCCCGTCGAGATCACCGGCCAGGAGGTGTTCGTCTCCGGGAGCATCGGCATCAGCCTGTATCCCACCGACGGGGAAGACGCCCCGTCGCTGCTCAAGCACGCCGACGCCGCCATGTACCGGGCGAAGGAGCAGGGCGGCAACGGGTACTGCCTGTTCACCCGGTCCATGAGCACCAACGGGCTGGAAAACCTCCACCTGGAAGGCTGCCTGCGCAAAGCCCTGGGCCGCGGCGAATTCCACCTCGTCTACCAGCCGCAGGTGGACCTCGACACGGACGAGGTCCCGGCCGTGGAGGCGCTCTGCCGATGGCGGCATCCCGAACTCGGGCTGGTCTCACCGGCCCAGTTCATCCCGCTCGCCGAAGAAACCGGCGTGATCATCCCGCTCGGCGAATGGGTGCTGCGCGAGGCCTGCCGGCAGGCCGCCGAGTGGCGCGACGCGGGGCAGCCGATCCGCGTGTCCGTCAACGTCTCGCCGCGCCAGTTCGCCCATCCGGGTCTGCCCGGCCTCGTCCGCTCCGTCCTGGCGGACACGGGTCTCGATGCGCACCGGCTGGAACTCGAGCTGACGGAAAGCGCGATCATGAACAGCTCCCCGTCCACCATGGACGCGGTGCTTGACCTCCGCCGCCTCGGCGTGCGGCTCGCGCTCGACGACTTCGGGACCGGCTACTCCTCGCTCTCCTACCTGCGTCGGTTCCGGTTCGACGTCCTCAAGATCGACCGCTCGTTCGTCACGGGCATCGTCGGCGACGAAGTCAACCAGGCGCTGGTGCGCGCCATCGTCGAGATGTCGCGTGCCTTGAAACTCGAGGTCGTGGCCGAAGGAGTCGAGTGTGACGATCAGCGCCGCGCCCTGCGGGCGCTCGGCTGCCGTGTGATTCAGGGCTATCTGTTCAGCCCGCCGGTCCCGCCCGGTCAGATCCCTGCATTGCGGGCCGGTCTGCGGACCACATGAAACGCCGGGGCGAAACGCCGAACCGGTCCCAAGCGACCGTGCAGAAACTCTTCGCTCACCGCCGGCCCGCCAAGCTGCCGCCGACACCCCCCCGCCGTGGTCCGGTCTCACGGTCAGCAGCGTTCTATCACCAAAGACACCTGCCTTGTCCGGCATTCTGACGGTGCTTCTCACGGGCAGGCACGGTGAGAGCGAACGTGAGCGTTTATGGAATCGGTTCTGCTGCGGACGACGGCGGCGATGCTGGTCGCCTGGGCGGGCGGCGCACTCGGCGTCGCCTTGGGGAAGGTCGCGGCGCGGCGACTGGCGGTTCTGGTGGGCGTCGCGGCGGCGGCGCTGCTGCTGGTGACGCTGGGGGACGTGCTGCCGGACGCGAAGGCGAACCTGTCCTGGCCGGTGTTCGGCCTCGCCGTCGGGAGCGGCGCGGGATTGTTCTGGCTGGTCAGCCGGCTGATCCACCCGATCTGCCCGGCGTGTTCGGCGTCCGCTGTCGAGAGCGCGGCGCGGGCGCGGCTGCACAAGGACGCGATATTGTTGATGGCGGCGCTGGCGGTCCACAGCACGGTGGACGGGCTGGCCGTCGCCGCCGGGGACGGGCCGCAGGGACACGTCAACGTGCCGCTGCTGCTGGCGGTCTCGCTGCACAAACTGCCCGAGGGCCTGGCGCTGGCGCTGCTGCTGGTCGCGTCGGGCTACCGCCGGTCCACGGCGCTGATCTGGACCTGGGCCGTCGAGTCGACCACGGACCTGGGCGGCATACTCGGCGTCTGGCCGCTGCGGGGCGTGTCGCCGTTCTGGCTGAGCGTGGTCTTCGCCCATGTCGGCGGCGGCTTCCTGTACCTCGCCGGGCTGACGGCGGGCGCCTTCACCCGCCACGGAAAAATTCCTCCCTCCTTGCTTGACAGGCCGGCGGGCGAAACGCTATAATGATGTCAATGATCGGCTTCCACACAAATCGGCGCTTGCTCGATCCCTCACACGGCGGCTGCCGTCGAGAGCGGCAGGCGGGAGGGGACGCGCTGCGCCATCGCCAGGCGCTGTTCCACGACCATGCGCAGCGTCATGTGCATTGTCTGTGCGTGCATGCGTGGCATCACCACCATGCCGCGCCCTGACCCGCTTGCGACGGACCGTTCCCCCACGGTCCTGTCGGAGCGGGTTTTTTTGTTTGGGGAGCCATCCCATTGACCTGAGTCTGACACGGCAACGCTTCGGAAAGGACGGGATCGACCACGCCATGAGCCATGAGGTACTTGTTCTGAACAGTGACTACGAGCCGCTGAACGTCTGCAACATGCGGCGTGCCGTCGTGCTGCTCTACCTCGGCAAAGCGGACATCCTGCACGCGCACGAGGGCCAGGACACGCCGAGCCTGCTGACCGGCGAGGGCGAGGCCCTGCCCGCGCCCTCCGTCCTGCGCCTGCGCTACCACGTCAAGCGCCCGCTGCCCGACCTGAAGCTGTCGCGCCGGTCGATCTTCGCCCGCGACAACTACACGTGCCAGTACTGCGGCGCCCAGTCCCGCGACCTGACCATCGACCACATCGTCCCCAAGCGCCACGGCGGCGGGATGCAGTGGGAGAACCTCGTCGCCTGCTGCCGCCGGTGCAACACGCGCAAGGGCGACAAGATGCTCCCCCAGAGCGGCATGAAACTGGCCCGCCACCCCAAGCGTCCGCGCTACGTGCCGTACATCAGCCTGACCAAATACATCAACGGCACCAAGAACGAGGTCTGGCGCGACTACCTGCCCGTCTTCACCGACGTCGGCAGCGGCGGCGAGTACGCCGCCACCGCGTAGCACAGGCAGTAACGGCCCCGGCACAGAGCCGGGGCCGTTTC
>CAXUCQ010000033.1:9124-11523 GCA_964249295.1 uncultured Armatimonadales bacterium
CCCGTTTGCTGGGCGGCAGCCGTTTTCCCATCAGCCCTGCAGCTTGGTTTCTAAGCCGGGTGCCGGCGTGAAGTAAAACGCCTTTCCCGCCTGCCGTTTCTCCAGCACTCCCCATTTCGCTAGGTCCAGCAAATCCGTCCGCGCGGTCTGATAAACGATGTTGTGACTGACTCTGTGGCCCTCAATGGTGTAGCGGAAGCCCGGATGGCGCAGGGCGTGACCGATCAACGCGCGCTGGCGGTGGTTGAAGGCCATCGTGCTTTGCAGCCTCTGTTCCACGGCTTTCTGCTGCGCCGCCTTCTTCGCGAGGTACTCGTGCAACTCCTTGATGGCGCGCTGCAGCACTTCGAGATGATAAAGCACGAAGTACGTCAGGTCGTTGTCGTCCGTTTCCGTGTAAAGGAACGCCCGGCTGTACTTGGCCGGCGCCTGTTTGAGAATGCGCGAGATGGAAAGATACTCGCACAGCCAGTAGCCGTCCCGCAGCATGGACCAATAAAAGAGCGCCCGCGCCGTCCGCCCGTTGCCGTCTACGAAGGGGTGGTCATAGGCCAGCCAGAAGTGCAGAATGACGGCGCGCAGGACGGGGTGTAGGAAATAATCAGGAGTCAGGCCGTTGGCGAAGTCGCACATCGCCTGCATCCGTGCGGAAAGCCCCGCGGCGGGCGGCGGCGTGTGGAAGACGTTGCCTTCGTTGTCCTGAACGACGATGTCCTCGTCGTCGCGGCGGAACCGACCGGCGGCGCTGACATCGTCCAGCGTCTCCTCCGTCGTAATACGGTGCAGCTCGAACACGAGATCGCAGGTCAAAGGCTGGCGCTGTAGTTCGCTGACCCGCCGCATGGTACGGTAGTTGTTGAGAATCATGCGCTCGCTTTTGTCCACGGGAGCGCGCTGCGTCTGCAACAGTTCTTTCGCGACGCGGCGCGTCGTCATTGCCCCTTCCAACTGACTGGACGTGATGGCCTCCTCCATCAACGAGGAAACGTAATAAATGTCCTGTGTTTCCGGCGTCGTCACACGCGCGGCCACGCCGATGCGGCCACCCGCCTTTTGATCGACACGATGCAGGTACTGAAGAAGCCGGTCGGTCAGAGCAAACTGAAATGGCTGGTCATGGTCGTCGCTGAGTGGGATCGCCTTGTAGAGCATCTGCCGCTGAAACTTAAGCCACTGCCACCACTCCTGATGTCGGATGCCGCCGGGCGGGGTGAGGTGTTGTAGCTGATCCCAGTGCGGATACGGTTTATCCTGCGGGATAGCATCATTGAGTAATTTTAACAGAGGGCCGTTAAAGGCTCCCCGGAACTTTTCTGTAGCGATGCTCGTGTCTGTGTCGGTGGTGTCAGGAGGCGGAGCAGGTTTCTTCATAGGTCATCTACTAATAATCTACTAATTGTGACTAAATTAGTAGATTGCTGCTGTGCATCACCCTGTCTGAGCTGTCAAGCATCCGCGCGCTGTGTCTGCATCAGCCTGACGAAGTCCCCAAATGCGCCAAGAGCAGACTTTATGCTGTTCCCGATTTCGGCTACTGGCGCTCCACAATCCGTGCCAGTGTTTCCACGGTCCGATGGATTTCGTCCTCGGTCGTGTGACGTCCCAGCGTCAGACGGATGGCGCTGCCGATGACAGCGTCCGGCAGGCCCATCGCCTGCAAAACGTGGCTCGGCTCGATGCTGCCCGCCGTGCAGGCGGACCCCGATGAGGCGGCGATGCCGGCAAGGTCGAGGCTGAGCAGGAGCGACTCGGCGTCGCAGCCGGGGAAAGACACGTTGACGTTGTTCGGCAGACGGCGGGTCGGGTGGCCGTTGAGGACGGTGCCGGGGATGCGCGCGGTCAGTTCCGAGATCAGCAGGTCGCGCAGGCGCGTCATCCGGGCGGCGAGCGCGCCGCGCTCCGGCAGGAGCAGGCGGACGGCCTCGCCGAAGCCGACGATGGCGGGGACGTTCTCCGTCCCGGCCCGGCGCTCGCGCTCCTGCCCGCCGCCGTGCAGCCACGGCTCGATGGCGATGCCGCTGCGGACGTACAGCGCCCCGACGCCTTTCGGGCCGTAGATCTTGTGGCCGGACACGGAAAGCAGGTCCGCCCCCAGTTCGGAGACGTTCACCGGCATCTGCCCGAACGTCTGCACGGCGTCGGTGTGCAGCAGGGCGCCGCGCGCGTGGACGACGTCGGCGATCTCGCGGACAGGCTGGACCGTGCCGACCTCGTTGTTGGCGTGCATCACCGAGACCAGCGTCGTGCGGTCGGTGAGCGCCTCGGCCACCTGCTCGGGGAAGATGCGGCCCTGGCTGTCGGGGGTGAGGAATGTGACGGCGAAGCCGAGGCTTCCCAGAAACCGCGCGGTGCGCAGGACGGCCTCATGCTCGATGGCGGCGGTGACAAGATGGTTCCCA
>CAXUCQ010000033.1:11533-14024 GCA_964249295.1 uncultured Armatimonadales bacterium
CACGCGCGCGGTGGGCCAGCAAGACGCCGACCAGAGCGGCGTTGTCGGCCTCGGTGCCGCCGCTCGTGAAGGTGATCTCGGCGAAGTCGGCGCCCAGCGCACCCGCCAGTGTTGCACGCGCGGCGTCCAGGGCGCGTTTCGTCCGCTGCCCCTCGGCGTGGAGACTGCTCGGGTTGCCGAACGAGTCGGCCAGGTACGGCTCCATCGCCTGACGCACCTGGGGGCGCAGGGGCGTCGTGGCCGCGTGGTCGAGGTAGATGCGGTCTCCGTCCATGAGGGGAGTGTACCCGCCGGGCGCTTTAAGCGACCGTCGTCCCGTCCTCAACGTCGGAAACGCCGGGAACGGCCCGCACGGCGGTCAGCAGACTGTGCTGCTGGCCCGCGCTCGGGACCGGGCCGGACACGCGGACGACGCCGTCTGCGGCGCTGATATGGAGGCCGGGGACCAGGGCGGTGAATCGCCCGTCTTCGGACAGTGCGTCCTCGACCCGCGTCGCCAGACTGTCCGCGTCTGCCGGGCCGAGCAGCGGCTGGGGCGCGATGGGCGAGATCGTGGACGGGAAGCCTTGCATGCCCCCCGACACCCCGATCCCGTTCGGAGAGGGCAGAACCACGAGCGGGTCGGTGGCGGACACCGACCCGTCGCCGCTCTGCCGTTCGTCAGGGCGTTCTTCGCTCATTAGGAACTCGCAGTCCCCGTCACAGTGTCGGAGTCGCGGTCCGCATCGGCGCGCATCTCGACCACGGCGTCCGGGCCGGTCGGCATCGCTTCCTCCGCCTCCTCGACCTGCTGGGCGGTGGTCGAGACGTGGACGCTCGCGATGGCGGCGTCTTCCGCCTGCGTGAACTCCACCTTCGGGTTGTGCGGCAGATCCGCGACCCGCAGCACGTCCCCCACCTTCATCTGAGACACGTCCACGTCGAGGTGCGGCGGCAGGTCGGCGGGCTGGGCGTGGACGGTGATGTTTTCCAGCGTCTGCTCCAGCAGCGCGCCGTTGAGCGTCACGTCGGGCGGCGTCCCGATCAGTTGGATCGGAATCTGCGCGGTCACTTTGTCGCCCTTCTTGACCTGGTGGAAGCCGACGTTCAGGAAGCCGCGCGTGATCGGGTCCCGCTCCAGGTTGTCGATGAGGACGGAGTGCGGGGCGGCGTCGCCCGTGATCGTCAGGTCGATGACCGTGTTCATCCCGCTCTCGGCCAGCAGCACGTCGGCGACGCTCTTCGCGGAGACTTCGATAGGTAGCGGCGTCAGCCCCTTGCCGTAGACGGCGCCGGGGACAAAGCCCTGACGCAGCCGCTTCTTGCGCTCGCCCTTGGTCTGCCCTTCGCGCTTGGTCGCAGTGATGTTCATAAATCGGAATGCCTCCTGGAGTCGAGAAAAGTGTACCCGATTTTCAGGGCGTGGGAAACGAGTCGGTGAACTTTTGCAGCCCCGCCTGTTCCCGCGCCTGCAGCCCCGCGCGCTGCTCAGGCGGCGCGAGGGCGACCAGCCCGTTCATCGCGCGCCCATACAGGTCGCGCGCCTGCGCCGCCCCCACGGCATCGGTGGGCATGGTCCGGGCGTAGGTCTCCAGCTCGTCCGCGGCGCGTCCGTAGGCGGCGGCGCCCGCGGCGGGCGTGGCGGCGACATCGCCGCTTCCGAGATCGATCACGGACTGAAACCGCGCGAGGAAGTCCTGGGCGCGACTCTGCAAGGCGGCCCTCTGCGCGGCGGGTGCGGCGGCGACCAGCATCGCCATCGTCTGCGCGTACAGATCACGGAACCGGGCATCTTCGGCGGGATCGGGGTGGTTGCCGATCTGCGCCTGCCGCTCCGGGCTGAGCGTGCCGCCTTCATCGAGATAGGCTTCCAAAAGTCTCTGGGCGTGTGCGGCGTAACGGACGCTCTCGGCAGCGTCGCCGCCCGCCGCCGGACTGGCCAGGGCGGCGTCGGCGATGGCGAAACGCGCCTCCGTGACCTCGCCGATGGCGCGGACCCGCCCGACGGGACTGTCTTCCAGCAGGGCGACTCGGCGATAGACGCCCAGTGCCTGCCCCGGCGGACTGTCCCCCGCGAGCGCCAGCAGCAGGTCGAGCGAGTTCGGGTCGACGCGCAGCCCGGCCCGGTAAGCCGCCGCCGCCCCCGCGTGATCGCCCTCGGCGTCCAGGACGCCGCCCAGCCTGCGGAAGTTGGTGGCGCTCGGCTCCATCCGCGTCGCCCTTCGGAGCAAGGCCGCCGCCGCTGCGTCGTTCCCGACGCGCGCCTCGACCCGCGCCCCGAGTTCGGCGGGGTAGCGCGCGCCCAGCGGGTCCCACGCCTGCGCCGCCTCGTAATCGGCGACCGTGAGGTCGGGGCGGATCAGCTCGAGGTAGCGGTCGACCCCGTACGGGCCGAGCAGCAGGTCGACGAACGGGGAGCCGAGCAGACGGAGAGTGGCGGTGGTGGCGGCGGGCATCGTCTCAGTGGGTCGTAGTTAGTGGACAGATGTGCACTAAATCCACTCTACCTTGG
>CAXUCQ010000034.1:0-13999 GCA_964249295.1 uncultured Armatimonadales bacterium
CGAGCAGCAGGTCGATGGCGTCCGACACCCGGTCGGTGCCGCCCGTCAGGGCGAGGGTCTTGGTGGTGACGGCGTTGAGCAGGTAGCGGTCGTGCGAAACCAGCAGCAGGGTGCCGTTGTAGTGGGACAGCATCTGGGTCAGGGCTTCACAACTGGCGATGTCCAGGTGGTTGGTGGGTTCGTCCAGGATGAGCAGGTTGCACGGCTCGACGATCATGCGGGCCAGGGCCAGCTTGTTTTTCTCGCCGCCGGACAGCATCCCGACCAGCTTGAACACGTCGTCGCCCGTAAATAGGAAGCGGGCGAGGTAGTTGCGGGCCTCGGTCTCGGTGAGGTCGGCGACATCGAGCAGCGAGTCGATGACGGAGCGGTCGGGGTCGAGATTGTCAGCGGCGTGCTGGGAGAAGTAGGACGGGCGGACGTTGTGGCCCAATGTCAGGCTGCCCTTGTTAGGCTGTTCTGTGCCGAGCAGTATCTTGACGAGGGTGGTCTTGCCCGCGCCGTTGGGGCCGACCAGGCCGACGCGGTCGCCGCGCTCGATCAGCGCCGACAGGCCGGAAAACAGCGTCCGCTCGCCGAACGTCTTCGCCAGGCCGTCCATGCGGACGACCTCGCGCCCGATGCGGCCCGCGCCTTCGGCGTCGAAGCGGGCGGCCACGTTGGCGCCGTCGGCCTTGACGCGCTCGACCTTGTCCATCTTCTCGATGCGGCCCTGCATCTTGTGGCGCATGGCGCTCTGGATGGAGTCGGCCCCCATGTTGCGCTTGATGATGCCTTCCAGCCGCGAAATCTCGGCCTGCTGCTGCTCGTACTGGGCCTGCTGGCGGGCCTGCTGTTCGTCCTTCTGGACGCGGAACTGGGTGTAGTTGCCCCGGAACAGCGTCAGGCGCTGGTTCTCCAAATCGGCGACCGTGTCCACGACGGCGTCCAGGAAGTAGCGGTCGTGGCTGACCAAGAGTACCGCGCCTTCGTAGCCCTTCAAAAAGCCTTCCAGCCACTCGGTCGCGGCGATGTCCAGGTGGTTGGTCGGCTCGTCCAAGATCAGCAGGTCCGGCTTGGACAGGACAATTTTGGCAAGGGCCAGCCGCGTCTGCTCGCCGCCGGAGCAGGCGCCGACCCGCTTGTCATAGTCGGCGGGCCGGAAGCCGAGTTTTTCCAGCACGAATGTCAAATCGTCGGCGTGGTGGTAGCCGCCGGCGGCGTCGAACTGGTCGCGCACGGCGGCGTACTCGTTCATGGCCGCTTCCAGGGCGTCGTCGGTGTCGGCGGCGGTCATGGCGTGTTCGAGGTCCGTCAATCGCGCCTCTAACGCCCGCACGGGGGCGAAGACGGTCTGGATCTCCTCCCAGATGGTGTGTTCGGGGTGGACCGGCGCTTCCTGGCGCAGATAGCCCAGCCGACGCCCTGCGGCCAGCGCGACCCGACCCGGCAGGCTTTTGCCGTCGACGTGGCTGGCGTCGGAGGGTTCCTGGCCCAACAGGACGCGCAGCAGGGTGGTCTTGCCTGCGCCGTTGCGCCCGACGAGTCCGACCTTCTGCCCGGCGGCGATGGTGAAGGAGACTTCGGTGAACAGCAGTTCGGTGCCGAAGCTTTTGGCGACGTTGGTGACGTTGAGGATGCTCATAAGTGCTTGGGTGCGGGCGCGAAAATCGCCTTGATTGTACCGGGCGGGGCGCGGAGGTGTCAAGCGGAGGGGGTGTGCGCCGGTGCGGGTGTGCTTTGCCGAAGTGGGAGGAAATACTGCGGGTGACGTGGAACAGGCGGACACACCATCGGCGGCTTTCCTCGGCCAATTAGGAAACTTTATGGGTAAGCAATACCGAACCATTTCAACGCTGTTGCTGGCAGTCTGTTGTTTGTTGGCGGGTAAAGCCTCACACGCGCAATTACTCCAACTTGTGAGTAGCTTACGTCCTATAAGAATGCCGGGTTCTATGACATGGGGCAAAAACCCTAGTCACGATTTGATCTTTCCGCTGCATTACCACTCTCGCGTCAAACCTACTTACCTACTGATAGGACGCGATCATCCTAACGGGGTGCGCTTTCTCGCCATGTTTCCGGGCTACGGCGTAAATCTGCCGCTCAAGTTCCCGAACAACTTTGAGGGCTTCGACGAAGACGGGGAACTGAAGCCTGGCTACTCCGTCCAGGTCGCGGAGCATGATTTTGACCACGATGGCGTGCCGGAAATCGTTGTCGCAATCGGTGATGGGTTAACCGACCTATCCGTCAACATCATCAAGTACCATGCGCCTCAGTTTATTCAAGACGCTGATCGTGAAGCAAATTGGACTCTGATGGGTTCATATTGGGGTCAAACAAAAGCAGAAATCAAAGATGACACAGTACAAATACCAATCGGCTCACAGGGATTGTATGATGAATACACTTGGGTCAAGGGTAAGTTCATCAAAACCGAGTAGGACACGGGGTTAAACCATTTTTTTAACTAGAAGAGTCCGTGCCACTCCTCACCTCAACCACCTGCAAGTTTATGACCACGATGTTCATATCGGCGACTCTGAGCGTACTGGAGATGCTGCCTATGATGCTAAAGAGGCGGAGGCGTTGGAAGCCGCGCCATTCCTAAAACAGTTGTATCTCCAGCACGGCTGCAGGGTTGTCGTTCACTGGAACACAGACCGTAAAGAAGTCCGGGAATATTGTGCTGACCAGAGCGACCCTGGCCTGAACGCGCTTGTTCTCGGCGAGATACCAAGATCATTCTGGCGTAGGCAGTAGTGAGTACGGCTGACTGGGTACTGTATCCGGCGCATCCTATGTGTATCAGTTCATCACATGGGAGACGGAATGGCAAGTGGGAACAACCCCCTGCAGAGCAAGTCACCGAGCAACCAGGGCGACTACTCGGTGGCGCAGGTGGGCGGACAGCGGGCTAAGGACGTGGCAGGGCTGATCGCTCGCTCGTGCAGGACTGTGCTTCAGGCTGTGACGCAGCGGGCAGCGGCTGCGGTACAAAAAGACCTGACGCCGCTCCGTCATGATGAATAACTTTGCGATGACTGTTTCTGAGTTGCTCCCAGCTCTGAGCCACCCGAACCGCGCGGACAAGTTGCGCGTCATGCAGCACCTCGCCACGGAGTTAGTGGAGGACGAGGCCCATTCCGCCGCCGGAGCGGAGCAGCCTACCTGGTCGCCGCACACGGCCTACGAGGCCGCCGATGCCCTCCTGTCGGCGCTCGCCGCTGACAAAGCGCTCTCCCGCCATGCCCAACCCCCTGCGGCGTAGGCCGCTAGCGCCAGTTGGTGTACAGTAGGAGTAAGGAAGAACGTCCATGATACGCACTGTTGAAGCAACCATTGATGAGCAGGGCGTTGTCTTGCTCCAGGAAGCCATTTCACTCTCCAGCACCCACCGCGCCCTTGTCACCGTTCTGGAAGAAGAGCCGCACATCAACGCAACCGCCCTGCTGAGCGAAGCGGCGCTGGCCGAGGACTGGGACCGCCCGGAGGAAGAGGCCGCATGGTCCCATCTTCAGCCGGTGCGGGAGTGACGGTGGCGTTCCCTTTCTCCGACCAGACACAGACCAGACTGCGGCCTGCGGTCGCCATTGCCGGGGCGGAGCGTGGCGACTGGGTGCTGTGGCAGGACACCAGCAACGCCTACTCCGACCCACGCACCGTTCCCCTGGCGGGCAGCGACTTCGCGAGCGGTTCGCTGCGCGTGACGAGCTACGCGCGGCCCGGCAAGCTGTTCACGGCGAACCAGAGTTCCATCGTCTCCGAAGTCGGCCTTTTGAACATGGCGGCGTTCGCGCGGGTGGTTCAGGCGGTGGCGGCTTTGATCCAACCCGCCCTCCCGAAGCCTCCGCAGAGTCGTCCTTCAGCGTAACGCCCGCAAGAGCCATCAGTCCCCAGACGGCGGCGGGAACCAAAGCCGACCGGCGCGGTGTTAGCTGATACCATGCACCAGCCGCTCATTCTGTCCATCCTGGCCGCCGTTTTGGGGCTGTTCCTGCTCTTGACCATCTTGTGGGAAGGCTTCGAGACCATCGTGCTGCCGCGCACGGTCAAGCGCACCCTCCGGTTCTCGCGCCTGTTCAGCCGCTCCACCTGGCGGCTGTCGTCGTGGGTCGCCCGGCGTTTCTGCCCCGGCGGCAGGCGGGAGTTGTTCCTCAGCTACTTCGGCCCCCTGTCGCTGCCGCTGCTGCTCGGGCTGTGGGCGGTCGGCCTGATCCTGAGCTTCGCCCTGATTCAGTGGGCGCAGGGCGCGTCCGCCGTCAGTTTCCCCCAGCACGAGACGAGCGGATGGGCGCAGTTCAGCGCGGACTTCTATGCCAGCGGCGTGACGTTCTTCACATTGGGCTACGGCGACATCACGCCGCGCAGCGGGCTGGCCCGGTCCGTCGCGGTCGTGGAGGCGGGCGTGGGGTTCGCGTTCCTGGCGCTGGTCATCGGCTACCTGCCGGTGCTGTACCAGGCGTTCTCGCGGCGCGAGGCGACCATCTCCCGCATGGACGGGCGCGCGAGTTCGCCCCCCATGGGCGGCGAGCTGCTGCGCCGCCACGGACACGCGGGCAGCATGGACTCGCTCGTCCCCTGGCTGCGGGACTGGGAGATCTGGTCGTCGGAGCTGCTGGAAAGCCACCTGTCGTATCCCATCCTGACCTATTATCGTTCTCAGCACGACCACCAATCCTGGGTGGGGGCGCTGACCTGCGTCCTCGACGCCTGCTCGCTGATCATCGTCGGCTGTCAGGGGTCACCGCCGTGGCAGGCGGCGCTCCAATGGCAGGCGCACATGACGTTCGCAATGGCCCGCCACGCGATCATCGATCTGGCCTACGTCTTCGGCGCGACTCCCACGCCGCCGGACCCGGACCGTCTGCCGCCGGAGCAGTTGGCCCGCTTGCGCGCGACCCTGGCCGCCGTCGGGGTCGTGCTGTGCGACGGGGCGGAGGATGACCGCAAACTCCACGAGCTGCGTGACCTCTACGAGCCGTATGTCCACAGCCTCGCCGACTTTCTGCTGTATTCCCTGCCGCCCTGGCAGGCCGACGGGGAGATGCTGGACAACTGGCAGACCAGCGCCTGGGAACACGGGATGCTGAACGCCGAAGAGCTGCACTTCCATTGATAACACGCTTAGCATATGAGAGAGAGGGCGCGGGCAGAGGGAGGATGCGGAGAAGAAGGACACGGCATGCCGTGTCCTTCTTCTCCGCATCCTCCCTCTGCCCGCGTCGCCTCCCCCTGTTCTTTCCTCTTTACATCTTCTCCGGTCTGCATCTTCTCCGGCTTCCCCCGATGTGCTATAATGGCCCCTGGTCACACTGACACACCGGAAGGACACGCTTCATGAGTTGGCACTTCACCGCCGAAAAGGTCGGACAACGCATCGACGAGATCAAACTCGCCGTGGTGCGCCGCCGGCAGCCGCTGGACGCTTTTCACATCACGCGCGAGGGCGGCACGGACGAAGGTGCCGCCGAGAGCGTCGCCGTCGGCGGGACCTATCAGGCCTGCGAGGAGACCGTCACGCTGACGCGGACCGTCACGGTCCCCGAAGCCTGGGACGGTGGGCGCGTCTTCCTCGCCCTGGAGTTCGGCGGGGCCGAGACCCTGGTCTCCGTGGACGGGACGCCGTCCCAGGCCATCGACAGGCAGCACCATGAGCTGCTGCTGGCCGACCCCGCCCAGGGGGGACGCGCCTACGAACTCTCCCTCGCCGCCTACACCGGGACCGTCGATGCCCAGATTCGCGGCGGCTGGTCCGGCGCAGGGGACGCACAGACCGGCGATGATTCGGTCCGCGTGGATCTGCGGACCGCCGAGCTGCAGCTGATCGACCGCGCCGCCGAGGGCCTGTTCTACGACATGCGCGTCGCCCTCGACGCCGCCCGCACGCTGGACGCCAACAGCCGCGAGTACGGCGTCATCCTGGACGTTCTGGACGGCGCGACTGACCTTCTGGACTTCCGGCAGGGAATCGGGGACGACTTTTATCGCTCGGCGGCCCAGGCCCACGACTATGTCCAGGAGAAGCTGTACCGGAAGTACGGGGCCGACCCGGACTTCACCCCGACCCTCTGGGCGACGGGACACGCCCACATCGACACGGCCTGGCTGTGGCGGCTGGCCCACACGCGCAAGAAGTGCGAGCGGACGTTCACAACGGCCCTGGCATACATGGATCAGTACCCCGACTATCACTTCTCCTGCTCCCAGCCGCAGCAGTACGCCTACGTCAAGGAAGACAATCCGGCGGTCTATGAGCGCATCAAGGCCGCCGTCGCGCGCGGGCAGTGGGAGCCGATCGGCGGGATGTGGGTCGAGAGCGACTGCAACGTCGTCAGCGGCGAGTCCCTGGTCCGCCAGTTCCTGCACGGCCTGCGCTTCTTCCAGAAGGAGTTCGGCAGGCACACCGATGTCGTCTGGCTCCCCGACGTCTTCGGCTACTCGGCGGCCTTCCCGCAGATCATCAAAAAAGCCGGCATGAAATATTTCATGACCATCAAGATTCACTGGAGCCAGGTCAACAAGCCGCCCTACCAGACGTTCGAGTGGGAGGGCATCGACGGCACCCGCGTGCTCACCCACTTCTCACCCCTGGGCGACTACAACGCCGCCATGACCCCCGCCCAGTGGCGGCGCACCTGGGACGAGTACGCCCAGAAGAAGCTCAACGACTCCGCGCTCTATATCTACGGCTATGGCGACGGCGGCGGCGGCCCCACCCGACAAATGATCGAGACCGCCGAGCGGGGCCGTAATTTCCCCGGAACGCCCAAGGTGAAACTCACCACCAACGAAGCGTTCTTCGAGGACCTGGAGAAGCAAGTCTCGGGCAAAAAGGACTTGCCCCGCTGGGTCGGCGAACTTTACCTCGAATACCATCGCGGCACCTACACGTCCCAGGCCCGCAACAAGCGCGACAACCGACGCGCCGAGATCGGGCTGCAGACCGCCGAGCAGACCAGCGCCCTGGCCTTGACGCTGACCGGCGCAGCCTACCCGCAGGACCAGCTCAACAAGGCCTGGGAGCTGACCCTGCTCAACCAGTTCCACGACATCATCCCAGGGTCCAGCATCCACGCCGTCTACGAAGACAGCGCCCAGGACTACGAGTTCATCCGCGAGCGCTACGAAGACGCCATCCAGACCGGCCTCGATGCCATCGCCCACGGCCTCCAGCCCGGTTCCGGCGATGTTCTGGTCTACAACCCCCTGTCCTGGTCACGCTCGGATGTTGCCGCCGTGCCGCGCTTCCTGAACCTGCCCGGACAGCACGTCCTCGACTTCGACGGCCAGGAACAGACTCTGGTCCAGCTCGGCGGCGTCCCGTCCCTCGGCTATGACACGCTCCAGTCCGAGGGCCTGCCTCTCGCCCCCGCCGCGCCCGCGACCGACGGCAGCCTTGCCGTCACCCCTGAAACGCTGGAGAACCAGTTCTTCCGCCTCACCCTCGATAACAATCGGGAGATCAAGTCGCTGTACGACAAACGCCACGGGCGCGAAGTGCTCGACCCGGACTCGTACTGCCGGGGCAACGCGCTGCTGACGTTTGAAGACAAGCCCATGAACTTCGACGCTTGGGACATCGACATCTTCTACGCGGACAAGATGACGCCTGTGACGGAGCTGAGCGGCGCTCGCATTTTGGAGACCGGCCCGTTGCGCGCCACCCTGGAAATCCGTCGGTCTTTCGGGCGCGGCAGCAGCGTTGTGCAGCGCATCAGCCTTTATCGTGATATGCCCCGAATCGACTTCGACACCGAGGTGGACTGGCAGGAGCGTCAGACCCTGCTTAAAGTCGCTTTCCCTGTCAGCGTCCGCAGCCCCCGCGCCACCTACGACATCCAGTTCGGCAACGTGGAGCGCCCCACGCACTGGAACACAAGCTGGGACTGGGCGCGTTTCGAGGTCTGCGGCCACAAATGGGCCGATCTGAGCGAAGGCGACTACGGCGTGTCCCTGCTCTCCGACAGCAAGTACGGGTGGGACATCCGGGACAACGTCATGCGCCTGACGCTGCTGAAAGGCGGCATCTACCCCGACCCCGAGGCCGATCTGGGGACGCACCGCTTCACCTACTCGCTCTTCCCGCACGCGGGCGACTGGCGCACCGCCGAAACCGTGCAGCGCGCTTATGAACTCAACGTCCCCGTCCGCGTCGCCAAAGTGACCGGCCAGGGCGACCTGCCCGCGTCGCTGTCGCTGGTCGCCACGGACGCTCCGAACCTGATCGTCGAGACCGTCAAGAAGGCCGAAGACGACGACGCGCTGATCGTCCGCCTCCACGAGACCTACGGCCAGCGCGGCGCGGCGGCGCTCACCTTCGCCCGGCCCGTCCGCTCGGCGGTCGAGGTGAATCTGCTCGAAGTCGAGACGGACGACACGAAAGCCCAGCCCGTCACCTGCAGCGGCCCGAGCGTGGCGTTCGCGTTCACGCCCTACGAGATCAAGACGTTCAAGGTACGGTTGGGGTAAGTCTTAAATAGAAGACGGCCCGGCGGCGGATGCCGCCGGGCCGTCGTTCCGAATCGCTTCTTGTGGTACAATGGCGACAGGAACAAAGTCCGTGAGGGGAAAGTTGGGAACGTGACGCAGAAGCCCAAGATCGCCGTCGTCGCGATGCAGGGGGATTTCGAGAAGCATCTGCAAACGCTGACCCGTTTGGGCGCAGACGCCTATCCGGCCCGGCTGCCGGCGGAGGTCGCGCGGGCCGACGGGATCGTGCTGCCCGGCGGCGAGAGCACGACGATCGGCAAACTGATGGCCCGCTACGGCATCGATGCTGCGATTCAGGACGCGGTCGGCGCCGGAAAGCCGATTTATGGGACCTGCGCCGGGCTGATTCTGCTGGCGCGCGGCATCGCCGAAGGCACGGGCGAGCGCGGCGGCCAGCCGACGCTGGGCCTGCTCGATGTCGTCGTCGCCCGTAATGCGTTCGGGCGGCAGCTCGACTCGTTTGAGGCGGCCCTGCCCGTCTCGGTGCTCGGCCCGGAGCCGCTGCGGGCCGTCTTCATCCGGGCGCCCTACGTCGCCGACGCCGGCCCCGCCGTCGAGACGCTGGCGACCTATGACGGGAGAACCGTTTTCGTCCGTCAGGGCCTGATTCTGGGCAGCGCGTTCCACCCGGAACTGACTGACGACGACCGGGCGCACCGCTTCTTCCTGTCGATGGTGATGGGGCAATAAGACAAGCATTGTGACGACAAAAAACCGATGGACATGGCTGGGCATCGCGGCCCTGTGCCTGCTGGCGGTCCTCCCGACAGCGCGGCGCTGGCTGGGGCATGGCGGCGGCGCGGTGCCGGCACGGGCCGACGCGGTGACGCCCCCACTTATGCCCGACACCATCAAGTGGGTCTGGACCGCGCCGGGTCCCGTCGTTGGCTACCGCGCCGCAGCCCTCTCCCCAGACGGCAAGTCTCTCGGCGTCGTGTTCAACCACGTCCCCGGCAAGTCTCAGGAGAAACTGTCTCTCTGGCGCTGGGCGGATCGCCCGGACCGGCCGCTCTGGACACGGGCCGACCCGGACGCCTCACACGTGATCGTCGCGACGGGCGGGCAGACCGTCCTCTCGTGCGCCCGCATGGACCCGAGTCACCCGTTCCTTTCGGTCCGCAAGGGTCTGGACGGCACACAGATCAGCGAGAAGCCACTCGACGGCGCGATCTGGGACGTTCAGATGTCGGCGGACGGCGAGGCGGCGGTCACGGCCGGCGGTCACGGGCTGTACCTGTTCCCGGACGTCGGCCGGCCCGGCTTTACGCGCTTCCCGGATCTGAGCGGCATCGGCAACAGCATCGCCCTCACGTCCAACAACACCTACCTGGCCGCCGGGACGTGGGACGACAGCGGCGTTTCCTGCTTTGCCCTGAACAAGACCAGAGTCTGGCAGTACCCAAAGCCCGGAGAACTTCAGAAGCGTCAGGCGCTTCTAGGTCGGGTCTTCGAAACTGAAATCGCGGACAGCGGTCGATTCGTGCTGGGGGTGTCTTATGCGAACGCCCGCAAGAGCGACGCCACGCTTTATCTCTGGCGCTCGGACGGCGACGGAACGCCGCTCTGGGTGCGTCCTTTGGGCATCAACGCCTTCTTCCCCAAAGCGCTGATGAGCGCGGACGGCAGGTTCGTGGCGGTCACATACCAGTGGATGGTGACGCGCGGCGACCAGAGCATTTCGGAGCGCCGCCTGCTGGTCCTCGACGGGAGCGGCAGACCTGTCTGGGAACGGGGTAACCTCCTGTTCTCGCCCCAGCTTGTGGCCCTCGCGCCCGATGGTCACTGCATCACCGTTTCCGATGGTCAGAAGACGATTTACAACCTGGACGCGACCGGACGCTTCACGGCGATCAAACCCCTCAAAGGGACGGCGGCGATCCGCGAGACGATGACCACGCCGGACGGCCACTACGTCCTGGTCTACGCCAGCGACGGCTCACTCAACCTCTTCCAGATCGGCTGATTCCGGTCTCCGGGGCGCCCGCGATTATTTCACAAGCGAGGGACAAGGCTGCTCGCCCACAAGCGGGTATAATCAGGCCCAGATGATTTCATTGCTAGACCCATTCGGACGGGCCATCGAGTATCTCCGCATTTCCGTGACGGACCGCTGCAACCTGCGCTGCACCTACTGCATGCCGGCGGAAGGGGTCCCCTACGAAGACAGTGACGAGGTCCTCTCGCGGGACGAAATCCTGCGCCTCGTGACCCTGCTCTCGCGGCACGGCCTGCGGAAGGTCCGCATCACGGGCGGCGAGCCGCTGGTACGCAAAGACGTCGTGCCGCTCGTGCGCGAGATCGCCGCCCTGCCGGCCATCACCGACCTCGGCCTGACGACAAACGCCGTGCTGCTGGAGCGCCACGCGCAGCCGCTCTGGGACGCCGGCCTGCGCCGCCTCAACATCTCGCTCGACACCCTGCAGCCGGACCGATTCGCCCGCATCGCCCGCTTCGCCAAATTTGAAGACGCCAAAGCGGGCCTGGAGGCCGCGACCCGGATCGGCTTTTCCCCGATCAAGCTGAACACCGTCGTGATGCGCGGGGTCAACGACGACGAGATCTGCGATCTCGCGGCGTTGTCCCTCGACAACGCCTACGACGTGCGCTTTTTGGAATATATGCCCATCGGCCAGGTCTCCCCCTGGCAGTGGAAGGCGCAGTACGTTTCCAACGACGAAGTCTTGGACACACTGCGCGCCCGTTATGAACTTGTCCCCGTCGAGGCCGCCGAGTCCAGCACCGCCCGCGTCTTCCAGATTCCGGGCGCGCGGGGCCGTGTCGGGGTCATCAACCCGATCTCGCACAAGTTCTGCGCCGGGTGCAACCGCCTGCGCCTGACCGCCAACGGCAGCCTGGTCCCCTGTCTGTCCGACAACTACGAGTACGACATCAAGTCGCCGCTCCGCGCGGGCGCGTCCGATGACGAGTTGATCGCCCACGTCAAAGCCGCCCTCGCCCACAAGCCCCAGCAGTCCGACTTCGAGGGCCGCGCCGAGCGCGGCGGCTCCCTGCGCATCATGGCCCAGATCGGAGGATAAGCCAGTGTCGAACATTCCCGCGGGCGACAGCCTGCTGGCCGTCGGCTCCTTGAAAGCCATTGTCCACACCGCCCCGGAAGGCGGCTACTGGGCGGAAGTGTCCGAACTGCCCGGCTGTTACACACAGGTCGAGACGCTGGATGAACTCGTCGTGAACCTGCAGGAAGCTGTCGAAGGCTGGCCGGAGGCGGATGCCATACACAGGTACGCGCCGCCTCGTCCTGCGTAGACGCCGCGCATTCCGCAGGCACAGTCGAAGGCCTGAGAGCGACATGGCTGAGGCTGGCCTCTGTGCAAAGGCATTCATCGGGTCGTGAGCAGACCTTTCTCATGGTCCTGTCTGCCTGTCGAGCGGGCGTGGCACCGGAACATTTCTTCGCGGATAGCGCAACATTAGTCCTGCAAAATGTATCATTTTTTCGAATCCGACTCCGGTCTCCAGAAATCTGCTAATATCTCATTGGGAGACGTTAAAGCATCTAAAATGCCCCCGAGGTTGTTAAGCTTCGAGTGCAGGGCTTGACCAGAAAAGGAACACGACTGACAGGGACCCGACACACCAAATCGTCCTCACAGTGAGAGTCGCCGCAGTAGGCGCACTCGCTGCTGCCTTCTTTACATTGCCGCACACCTCATACGCTCAAGAGGCCGTGGTGGGTAACAACCCGATCTACGCCACCTTCTCCAATACAAACAATACTTCGCTGTGGTACGGCAACAGTGCCGCGCTGACTTACGTCGCTCCCTCCAGCGTTCCTACAGTCAGCCCCGCCGCCGCCCCTGAGCCTTCGGAGTGGGTCGTTCTCGGCTGCACCTGCTTTTTCACGGCGGGTCTGATGCTCCGCGCCCGGCGCAGGAACTTCACCCGGTCTACGTCAGCCGATACTTGCCCGTAATCCTTCGCAGTCCCGGCGCCGCAGGGCAGAACGGGCGGTCACCTCGATCGAGGTGACCGCCCGTGTTTTTTCTGTCCCCGTCGTCCTCGGGGCCTTTGCGCGCCCACAGCCGGTATACCAATGGCGTGTTCCATATGACACACTGACGAACACGGCACGGCGCTGATGGTGGACGTGTCCGCCAAGCAGCCAACACAGCGCGGGCCGCGCCGATAACATTAGCGGCACCGGCTACGGCGGTGCCGCGATTTTCAACTACGCGGGGGACGTGACGCTGACGCGCTGCGAGATTACCAACAACAGCGTCCAGGGGAGCAACGTCGGCAGTGCTACGCTGACGGGCTGCGCCGCGTTCGGCAACAGCGACACCCAGAGCGCTCGGTACAACGGCGTCTCCACTGACAGCCAGGGCGATGCCGTCAACGTCGCATTGACGCTGACCGACGACATCCTTTATGGAGACAGCTCCGGCGGGGAACTTCACCTGGACAGCGTCAGCGTCTCTTATTGCGACATCCAGGTCGACATCCCCGCCGGGGCCACAAACGGCGGCAGCTTCAGCGCCGACCCGCTGTTCGTCGGCGCGGCGTCCAGCAACCTGCACCTGCGGAGCGGCTCGCCCTGCATCCGGCAAGGATGCTCGCCGAGGGGTAATCCCCGGCGTCAGGCCTGCTTGGCAAGCCCGTCGGCGCGGCCCAGCAGGTGGGCCTGATCGTAGCGATGGATGAGGCAGTAGGCCTCGCCGAGCCAGTCCTGGGCCGAGGCGGCGCTGCCGACGGCAAGGGACGCCTCAGCCCGAACCAACGCCCTTTCTATGGAATGGTAAGGGTGGGTTGCAGGAACGTCTTCCAGCAGCGACATCGCTTCGGCAGGCCGCCCGGCCGTCAGCAGCAGGCTGGCCAGCGAGGTTTGGCGCTGCGCCAGTTCGCGGGGGTGAGCCTTGATCTCCGCGACCCGGCAGGCTTCCTGCCCCAAGACCAAAGCTTCCTCCGGGGCGCCCTCGTGGGTCAGACAGACCGCCGTTTCAGACAGCATCCACGCCTCCACCTCGCCCCAGGTCGCGTCGGTCTGCGGGGCGGCGGCATCCAGCAGGGGGCGTATCGTCTCGCGCCCGCGCCGCGCGCCCCACCGTGAACCGCCCTCCGCGAAGCCCTGCGCCACCAGGACGCCGCAGTAGTACCAGATCGGCTCCCGCCGGAACGAGTCGGGCCACACCGTCATCGCCTGCTCCGCCAGCCGCCGCGCCTCCTGCCGGTCGCCCCGGAACGACACCGCCATGGCGTGAATTTGATAGGCGCGGCTGAGCAGGCGCCGCCCGACATCCTCCCGTGCCGCCAGACGCCACGCCTGCGTTTCCAGCGTCAGGCAGTGCAGGTCCATCAGCGTGTAGTCCGCCCGCGCCACCCGCTGCCGCAGCCCGTCCAACTGGTGGTCCAGGGCCGCCGGCTCCGGGTCGGCCCACAGGGGCGCGGCGCGCGGCGCGAAGTCCCCCACGGTCAGGGCGCTGATCTCTTCCGCGCGCGCCTCGAGCGCCCAGCAGAGCGCGTGCAGGCGGGCAACGTGCGGACCACCTCGTCCCAGTCCGAAGCC
>CAXUCQ010000035.1:0-3721 GCA_964249295.1 uncultured Armatimonadales bacterium
GCCCTGTCCTCCCGCATCTGCACCGGCAGACCCGGAGGGCGGGAGGACCCCTGCGGAGTGAGGCACGAACGGAGCAAGGAGGTGGGTTCCTCAAGGGGCGATCCGGCCCGGATTGCGTCTCATCATGGTACACTGAGGCCTATGCCGAGAATCCTCATCCACACGCTAGGCTCTTCGGGGGACTTCAACCCGCTGGTCGCCCTGGCCCTGGAACTGCGGCGGCGCGGACACTCCGTCCATTTCGCTCTCAACCCGAGTTTCGCCGCGAAGGTGCGCGAACTCGGCTTTCCCGCCACCGACGCCGGGCCGGAGCCGGATTATGAGTCGGACCTGATGAAGCGGATGCTGGCGCCCACGCGCAACGGCGTCAACCTGGTCCGCATCCTTTTCCGGGAGGTCCTGATCCCGGCGATCCGGCCCGCCGTGGAGACCCTGACGCCGCTCGCGCGCGACGCGGATTTGTTCATCAGCCACACGATCCAGCTCGCGGCCCCCGTGGTCGCGCGGCGCACGGGGACGCCCTGGGTCAGCGTTTCGCCGGCGGCGCTGCTGTACCCGACGGGGGACTACCCGCCGCCGGGCGTGGCCTGGAAGGGCTGCCCGCCCGCGCTGGGGCGTCTCGGCTGGCAGGTCGGACGCGCCCTGGTCGGGCCTGTCGACGCGAGGGCGAACGCCGAGTACGCCGCGCTGGGGATGCCGCCGCTGTCCGGCGTTGCAGTCGGCGGCGCGTACTCGCGCCGGCTGACCCTGGGCCTGTGGTCGCCGTCGTTTTTCCCCCGGCCCCGCGACTGGCCCGCGTGGATCCAGGTCGGCGGCTACGGGCGCTGGGACGCGCCGCCCTCCGGCACGCCACTTCCGCTCGACCTGCCGACGGGTGATGGGCCGCTGATCGTCTTCACGCTCGGCTCGTCCGTGGTGCTCGACCCGCGCGGCTTCTACGAGCAGGCGGTGGCCGCCGTCGCGCCGACGCCCTGGCGCGCACTACTGGTCGGCGCCCCGGACGGCCTGCCCGTCCCCGCCGGGCTGCAAGACCGCGTCAAAACCGTCCGCTACGCGCCCTACGCCGACGTGTTCCCGCCGGCGGATGCCGTCGTGCATTCCGGCGGCGTCGGGACGACGCAGGCGTGCTGCTTTTATGGCAAGCCGGCGGTCATCGTCCCGCGCGCCGCGGACCAGTTCGAGAACGCCGCGCACGTCCAGCGCGAAGGCTGGGGCCTGCGCCTGCTGCCGCAGGACTTATCGGCGACTCTGATCCGGCTCCGGTTGGAGCGTCTGCTGAAGAGTGAGGACATCCGCGCCTGCGTCGGCGACCTGAGCCGTCGGATGCAGGCGGAGCCGGGTCCGGCGCACAGCGCGGACCTACTGGAAGGCGTCCTGGCCCGGCGGAAACCTTGACATCGCCTAGGCCGTAAGATATAATGGAGCGTTCTTTGGGGCGGCCCCGCCGTGCCAACGCATGAGGAGTTGAAAACCGTTGAAACGTGAGAAGATATGGGCTTTGGTCATCCTGGTCTTGATCGGCCTGTCGGCCTGGGTGATGTTCGGGACCCACTACAGCCGTGCGGCGCACCGCCGCGTGGCCCTGTTCCCGACCAAGTACGGGCTTGACATCAAAGGCGGCGTCAGCGCCGTCCTGCAGGCGCAGACCGACCACCTGCCCGCCGGCGTCGAGTGGAACCCGGAGACCGCCGCCCGCGTGCGGACGACGCTGGAGAACCGCATCAACGCTTCGGGCGTCGGCGAGGCCACCGTTCAGCCTAAGGGGACCGACCAGTTCATCGTCGACCTGCCCGATGTCAAAAACAAGAACGCGATCCTGGAACAGCTCGGCACCACGGCGTCGATGACGTTCTACTACTTCCGCGACGTGGTCAGCGACCGCAACCCGAACGCGCCGATCACCATGACCGTGTCGCGGGACCTCAAGGGCAATGAGACCTACTCGTTCTTCGACAAGCGTACCGGCCAGACGTTCCGCGACGGCGCGCAGATCAAGGCCGACTACACGCGGCTGCTCGGCGAGGGTACCGGCCCGCGCCCCGGCGCGACTTTGTCCACCATCCCCGCGCCGCTGTCGGCTGCCGAGACCGTCCCGCCGCCGATCTATCTGACCCCCGACCAGCAGAAGCGCGTCGCCGGGCTGAACCAGGAGTATGCGTCGTGGAAGAGCATCGCGCCCGACGCCCCCAGCCCGCTGATCATCCTGAGCGGCGCGGACATCCTGCCGCAGAGCCAGGCGCGCATGGGCGGGTCGTTCGGCGCCGAGCCGGAGGTGACGCAGGAGTTCACGCCCAACGGCGCGCGGGAGATGGGCGAGTTCACGCGCGCCCATACCGGCGAGATCATGGGCATCGTCCTGGACGACGCCATGCTGTCCGCCCCGCGCATCGACGGCCCGATCACCGACGAGGGCCAGATCTCGGGCGGCTTCCCGAGCCTGTCCGCCGCCGTGTCGCTCGCCAACCTGCTCAACGCCGGCGCGCTGCCCGTGCCGCTGCAGCAGGTGGAGGTGAACTCCGTCGAGGCCAGTCTGGGCAACGGCGCGGTCCACAAAAGCGTCGTCGCCGGCCTGGTCGGCCTGGCGCTGGTATTGGTGTTCATGCTGCTGTACTACCGGCTGCCGGGCCTGGTCGCCGACGTGGCGCTTTTGATCTATGCGCTGTTCACCTTGGCGATCTTCAAGGTCGGCCTGACGTGGCTGGGCATCCCCGTGCCGGGCGTGACGCTGACGCTGCCGGGCATCGCGTGCTTCATCCTGTCTATCGGCATGGCCGTGGACGCCAACATCCTGATCTTTGAGCGCCTGAAAGAAGAACTTCGCAGCGGCAAGAGCCTGCGCTCGTCCATCGACGCCGGCTTCAAGCGCGCCTTTTCGGCCATCCGCGACTCCAACATCTGCACGGCCATCACGTGCGTCGTGCTGCTGTCGATGGGGACGCCGAGCGTCAAGGGCTTCGCGACGACCCTGCTGATCGGCGTCGCCGTGTCCTTGTTCTCGGCCATCACCGTCACGCGGACGCTGCTGTACCTGCTCGTGGACGCGGGCATCGGCAACAACCCCGTCCTGTTCGGCCTCAACGTCGGGCGCCGCGCGGACACCCCGGCGCAGACCGGGCGCACCCTCAACATCATCGGCCGCCGCCGCTGGTTCTACGCACTGAGCGCGCTGATCATCGTGCCGGGCCTGGTCTTCTGGCTGGGGCTGCACGGCTTGAAAAAGAGCATCGAGTTCACGGGCGGCACGCTGATCGAGGTCAAGTACGCGCACCCCGTCGCGCAGAGCGCCGTGGAGGCCGCCGTCCGCGGCGCCGGGTTCGTCCACCCCGAGCCTCACGTGCAGATGGCGAACGGTGGGACGGATGCGACCGTCACCGTCGCCCAGAAGTCATCGGTCGCCGACCCCACGCTGAACCCGATCCATAAGCAACTCATCGATGCGCTGACCACGGTCGGCCCCAACACGCAGCAGCAGTTCGGCAACGTCCTCGGCACCATCTCGGCGGAGCTGACCAGCAAGGCCATCCAGGCCGTCATCATCGCCGCCGTTCTGATCGCGCTCTACCTGGCGATGGTCTTTTCCATCGGCGGCTTCGTCGCCGGCCTGCGCCTGGGCGCCTCGGCCATTGCCGCTCTGCTGCACGACGTCCTCGTTCTGCTCGGCGCGTTTGCGATCTTCGGCTACTTCCTGAACTGGGAAGTGGGCAGCCTGTTCGTGACGGCG
>CAXUCQ010000035.1:3731-13911 GCA_964249295.1 uncultured Armatimonadales bacterium
GACCGTGATCGGCTTCTCGGTCCACGACACGGTCGTCATCTTCGACCGCGTCCGGGAGAACCTGCGGCACAAGGCGCGCGGCGAGGCGTTCGAGCCGCTGGTCAACCGCTCGATCAACCAGACGCTGGCCCGGTCGCTGAACACGTCCCTGACGGTCGTGATGACCCTGCTCGCGCTGGTCATCTTCGGCGGCCAGACGACGCGCCTGCTCAATGTCGCGCTTTTGATCGGCATCATCAGCGGGACCTACTCGTCCATCTTCAACGCGGCGTCCATCTTGGTCGATTGGGAGAACTGGCTGGCGAAGCGTCAGAGTCGGACCGGGACGCCCGTTTACTCGGCCATCGGCAGCGCCGACACCGGCGTGGCCGCCGTCGCGTCCAACGGCGGCAGCGCGCGGGCCGTCGCGCCCCGGCCGGCGGTGTCCGTCACGCCCCCGCCGAGCCGTCCGACCGCGTCCGTCGGCACTCTGGACGGGCCGCCCGCGACGGTCTCGGGCATCCGGCCCAAGAAAAAGAAGCCGGCCCGGCGGTTTTAGCGCCCGGCGGTTTTAGCGCCCGGCGGTTTTAGCGGCAGACGCGGCGCAGGCTGCGGGCGCATTGCGATGCGCCCCTACTGGAGTGATCTCGTTCCGCGTCACGCCTAACGGTGGCCGGTCCGGGTCGGGGTCCAGGGCGATGCGCCCTTAACCGTGCGCCCCCTCAACGGAAGGTGTGGCAGCATGACGAACGCCCAGTGGCACGAGGCTGACGACTTCTGGGAGACGCTGGGGCCGGTCTTTTTCGAGGCGGGCCGCTGGGAGACGGCGCCGGGCGAGGTCGATCGTGTCCTTGCGCTGCTGGGTGTCGCTCCCGGCGCCCCCCTCCTGGACCTGTGCTGCGGGCCGGGGCGGCATTCGCTGGAACTCGCCCGGCGCGGCTACCCGGTGACGGGAGTAGACCGGACGGAGTCGTTCCTGGAGATCGCGCGGGGCGAGGCGGCGGGGCTGCCCGTCGAGTTCGTGCGGGACGACATGCGCCGGTTCTGCCGCCCGGACGCCTATGCGGGCGTTCTCAACCTGTATTCCTCGTTCGGCTACTTCGCGGACCCGGCGGATGATCGGCGGGCGCTGGACAACATGTATCGGTCGCTCAAACCGGGCGGGACTCTGGTCCTGGAGATGCTGGGCAAGGAGATCGTCGGGCGGCAGCTTGTCGGGCGCAACTGGATCGAGTGGGAGGGCGGCTTTCTGCTGGAGGCGTCCGAGGTCACTCGAGACTGGGGCTGGCTCCAGAACCGCTGGGTCGTGATCACCCCGGACGGCGTTCAGGAGTTCCAGTGGGGGCATCGGCTGTACGCCGCGTCGGAGCTGTCGATGCTGCTCGTCGCCGCTGGGTTCGGCGATGTCCGCCTTCTGGGTGATCTGGCGGGCGGCGCGTATGGACAGAACGCCAACCGCCTGGTCGCCGCGGCGCGCAAGCCCGGCTAACTAAATATGCCTTCCAAAACACAGACCCTCTGGACGGAGCCGGAGCGCGACGCCAAGGCGGAAGCGATGCTGGCGCGGGAGCTGCGCGTCCACCCGCTGACGGCGCGTCTGCTGGTCAACCGGGGCCTGACCGATCCGGCGGCGGCGGATGTCTTTCTCCGGCCCGATCTGCGCCAACTGCACGACCCGTTCGGCCTGCCGGACATGGACAAGGCCGCGCGGCGCATCGCCGACGCCGTCGAGAACGGCGAGACCATCTTTGTCCACGGCGACTATGACGTGGACGGCGTGACCAGCACGGCGCTGTACGTGCGGACGCTGACGGCGCTGGGGGCGAAGGTCGTGCATCGCGTCCCGCACCGGAAGGTGGATGGCTACGACTTGAAGACCGGGGCCATCGACTGGGCGCGCGGGCAGGGGGCGTCGCTGGTCATCACGTCCGACTGCGGCATCCAGGCGCGCGAGGCGGTCGCCTACGCCAACGGCCTGGGGATGACGGTCATCGTCACCGACCACCATGAGCCGGGCGAGACGCTGCCGCCCGCGTATGCCGTCGTCAACCCGCACCGGCACGACTCGACGTACCCGTTCCCCTGCCTGGCGGGCGTCGGTGTGGCGTTCAAGACGATGCAGGCGGTCGTCCGGCTGCGCGAGCCGGTCCATGAGAACGCCTACATCCAGAAGTTTTTGGACCTGGTCGCGTGCGGCACGGTCGCCGACGTGATGCCGCTGCAGGGCGAGAACCGCGTCTTCGCGTCATTTGGGTTGAAGGCGCTGGCGCGGACCCGCAAGGTCGGCCTGCGCGCCCTGCTGGACGGGGCGGGCATCAATACGGACAAGCCGCTCACGCCGGAAGCCGTCGGGTTCGGCATCGGGCCGCGCATCAACGCCGTCGGGCGCTTGGGCGATGCGTCCGTCGCGTTGGACCTGCTGCTGACGGGCGACGCCGAGGAGGCCCTGCGGATCGTCGGCCAACTCAACACGTTCAACCTGGAACGCCAGGCCGCCCAGAAGCGTATCCTGGAAGACGCCCATCGGATCTTGGCCGAGCGGGATTTGGACGATGTCAAGGTGCTGGTGATCGCGTCGCCGGGTTGGAACGCGGGCGTGGTCGGCATCGTCGCCGGCAAGCTGGTCGAGATGTACGGGCGGCCCGCGATCGTGATCGGCGTGGACGACGCCGAGACGTGGGGCAAAGGCTCGGCGCGCTCCATCCCTGGCTTCGACATGTTCCAGGGCATCCAGGTCTGCAAGAACCTGCTCGACTCCTGCGGCGGGCATGAGATGGCGGCGGGATTGTCGCTGCGGATGGAGAACTATGAGGCGTTCGAGCAGCTCATCAACGCCCATGCGGGCGAGGTGCTTCTGCCGGATGCGTTCGTCCCGCGCTTGTCCCATGACGGGACGGTCGATCCGTCCCAGATCACGCTTTCCCTGCTGGAAGAATGGTCGGCGTTCGCGCCGTTCGGCGCGTCGAACCCGGAGCCTCGGTTCGCGTCCCAAGACCTGCTGATCTGCGAGGCCAAGCGCATCGGCAAAGACCTTTCGCATCTGAAGATGCGCGTGCGGGCGGACGCCATGGAGCCGACGGACTGTATTGGCTTCGGCCACGGACATTGGACGGACCGGGTCGGGCCGGGCGACCGCTTGGAGGCGGTCTACATCCCGCAGGTCAACGAATGGAACGGGCGGCGCAGCTTGCAGTTCAACATCAAGGACCTCCGGCACGGCGGCTGAGGTTTCTCCCCATAGACGGCAGGCCCTGTTATGACGAAGTCACTTTGTACACTTTTGATCCTCAGCCTTTTGGCATGGTTCCAGCCTGTTTCGGCGTGGGCGCGTCGGCCCGCGCCGCCGAAGTCGCAGTACCGCTGGGAGCGGATGCGGGTCGAGCCGGCCCTGCCGTCGCAGGTGTTCGCCCGGCTGGGCTTGACGCACACCACCCGCCACGGCTTCACGCGGGACGGCTTCGTCAAAGGGACGCCGGACCCGACGTTCCCGGCGGGCCTGACGGACGTCGTGCCTTACGATGAGACGCACCTGCTGCTGCTGCGGGGGACGCCGCAGGGCCTGGCGCAGTTCCGGGAGCGCGTTCTGGCGACGGAAACGGAGATCGCCGCGACCGGGCGGTGGCGCGTCTCGGTGGATCTGCTTTCGGCGGAGACCGGCGCGGCGCTGGCGAGTTCCGACCCGCAGGACGTGCAGAGCGACGCGCCGTTCCGTGTCACCCTAGCCGGGCCGGACGGCGCGCTGGACTTCCAGTTGCGCGTCCATGTGAACGCCGACGCGATCACGACAGTCTCCTGCCAGGCCGGCCTGCTTTCGGCGGCCGGCGCGGCCGCGAACCACCTCACGCCCGCCCAGGTGTGGACGGCGCCGGCGACGCGCCCCGTGCTGCCGGGCGACACGGCCCTGTTCAACGACTCCGCGTTCGCCCGGCTACTGGCGCGGCGTCACTTCGGCCTGCCCGACCAGGCCGACACCCAGGATTATCAGATCAGGGTGAACGTCGTCTCGCTGTCGGCTCCGCCCTATTCCGGCCAGGCCGTTCCGGCGCCGGTCTCGACGCCGCCCGCCGACCGCGACTCGATCGTTGTGTCCCCCCCGATGGAGGACAACGCGGCTTCCCGCCCATAAAGGGAGGAATGCAGCTCCCCATGCACCTCGCGCTGCTGCCACTGCTGATCTCGCCTGATGACGGCACGCCGCTGACGCTGGCCGTGACGGCCCAGGCGGGTGAGGAGATTCTGACGGGGACGCTGACCGACGGCGCGGGCCGCCAATATCCCGTTGAGGACGGCATCCCGCGCCTGCTCCCCGGCGCGCTGTTGGAAGCGCAGAGGTCCGAGATCGCCGCTCGGGATGCCCAGGTCGAGGCGTATGACGCCATGGCGTTCCTGCGCGCCTTTGGCCGCGTCGAAATCCCGCTGGTGCTGCGCCATCTGCAGCCGCAGAAGTCGGACCGCCTGCTGGAGGCCGGCTGCGGCACGGGCCGGATGACGCCGACATTGGCGGGGCGTGTGCGCGAACTCGTCGCCGTCGACTTCTCGTTCGAGTCGCTCCGGGTGAATCAGGAGAAGCTGCAGGCGGCGGGCGTCGCCAACGTCGCTTTAGTGCAGGCCGACCTGTGCCACCTGCCGTTCGCGCCCGCCGCGTTCGACCGTGTCGTGTCCTGTCAGGTGCTGGAACACGTCCCCGGCGACGCCGCCCGGCGGGCGGCGGTGGCGGAACTGGCCCGCGTCGCCAAGACTCAGGCGCCGCTGGTCCTGTCCGCCTATCAGCACTCGCCGCTGACCCGCCTGTTCGGGAAAAAAGAAGGCGAACACGACGGCGGCATCCCCTTCTTCCGCTTCACCCGTTCCGAGTTCCGGGACACACTCGCCACGGCGTTCCACGTCCACCACGTCACGGGCGCCCTCGTTTATCTTTACCTCGCCCGCTGCCAGAACCTTCGCTGACGGGGCTGTTCCCGGCTGAGACTTCCCCTCCCCTCACACCGAAGACCTCAAGAATACGCCCCGCGATGCCGATAGTGCAGTAACGCTTTGCCGATCCACTGGTTTTCACCAGGGTGGGGAACTGATGAGCAAGAATGTCGTAATCCTGCTCGGTCTGACGCTTATTCTCGTCGCGGGCGCGGCGCTGTGCGTCCGGCCGGGGGGGCGTGTGGCGCGGGCGGCGACATCGCCGCCGCCCATGTCCAACCCGGAGAGCCATATCCTGGAAGAGCCGATCCGGCCCCTCCCAGAGACCGTCGATCTTGACGCCGCGAAAGTCGCACTGGGGCGGGCCTTGTTCTTCGACGTGCGCCTGTCTCACGACAACAGCATCTCGTGCGCGAGCTGCCACAGCCTGGACAAAGCGGGGACGGATCGGCTGCCCCACTCGGTCGGCATCGGGGGCGCCGTGGGGGCCGTGAATGCCCCCACCGTCCTGAACAGCGGGTTCAACTTTGTGCAGTTCTGGAACGGCCGCGCGGCGACTCTGGAAGACCAGGTCAACGGCCCGACGCACAACCCGAAGGAGATGGGGTCCGACTGGAAAGAGATTCTGGGCAAGCTGCGCGCCGACGGCCGGTATTCGACTTTGTTCCACAGCCTTTATGCGGACGGCGTGCAGGCGCAGAACGTCCGGGACGCGATCTCCACCTTCGAGCGCTCACTGGTCACGCCCGACTCGCGCTTCGACGCCTACCTGAAGGGCGACACGACGGCGCTGGACGCGGTGGAGGTGAGGGGGTACCAGTTGTTCAAGCGGGACGGCTGTGTGTCCTGTCATCAGGGGCAGAACGTCGGCGGCAACATGTACCAGAAGGTCGGCGTCATGGGCGACTACTTCGCGGCCCGCGGGGCGGCGACGGAGGCCGATCTGGGCCGGTATGCCGTGACGGGGCGCGCGCAGGACAAATACGTCTTCCGCGTACCCAGTCTGCGGAACGTCGCGCTGACCGCTCCGTACTTCCACGACGGGTCGGCGACCACGCTGCCCGAGGCCGTGGAGATGATGTCTATCTACCAACTGGGGCGCCCGCTGCGGCCCGAAGAACTGGACGCGATCGTGCGGTTTTTGGGAACGCTCAACGGCAGGCAGCCGGGAGGACGGCCAAAGTGACATTCCCCTGGAAGCAGACACTGAGCGCCGTGCTGGCGCTTGGCCTGCTGTCGTACCTGTTCGTGAACACCAGGGCGACCCACGTCGAGGGCCACGCCCGCGTCGTCGAGGACCTGCGCCAGTGCAAGCAGTTGGACGCGGTCGTGAACGAGGAAGTCCTCGAAACGCGCTTCTCGCTGCTGACCAACTACGACCCCCTCGTCGCTTCGTCGCAGCGTCTCGCCGACCTGTGCCGACGCCTGTCGGCCGAACTGCACCGGCTTTACGCCGCGCGGCAGGCTCCGGGGATCGACCGGGCGTTGACGTCCTATCTGGCGGTGATCGGGCAGAAACAGGCGCTGGTCGAGGATTTCAAGTCCCACAACGCGCTGCTGAAGAACTCGATGGCGTATCTGCCCACGCTGAGCGACACCGTCACGTCGGAGTGCGCCGGGGGCGGCGGGGGCCAGCGCCTGGGCGCGGAGGTGGCGACGCTGCTGCGTCAGACCCTGGTCTATAGCGCCAGCGGCGACCCCGAGGCGCGGGGCCGGGTCCCGGCAGCCCTGGACGCACTGACGCAGTCGCGCAAAGACGTGCCTCCGCCGGCGCGTGAGGACTGGGACCTGCTGATCGCCCACGCCCGGCTGGTCTTCCACGAGCGGGCGACTCTGGACGCCCTGCTCGCCCAGATGATGAGCCTGCCGGCGGACCGTGAGGCGGACGCGCTCTCCGGCGCCTACCAGGCGCAGTACCGGCGGACCCAGCAGCGGATCGCCGTTTATGGCGCTTGTCTGGACGTGTTCTGTGTCGCGCTGTTGTTCTGCGTCGCCGGCATCCTGTACCGGCTGAGCCGGAGCGCCCGTGCCGTCCGTGAGGCGAACGAGAGTCTGGAGGAGCGCGTCGCCGAGCGGACGCGCGACCTCGTCCGCTCGGAAGAAGGGCTGAGCCGTCTCGTCGCGGATTTGCGCCGGCTGATGACGGAGGTGTCCGTGAATGCGGACTCCGTCGCCACGACCAGCGGCGTGCTGGCCTCCACGGTGCAGCAGACGCAGCGCGTCTCGGGGCGCATGGCGGAGGCCATCGCGCAGGTCGTCGAGTCTGCCGGGGAGGCGACGGAGGCGGGGCGGCGCATGAGCGCCGGCAGCACGAAGCAGGATCAGGCGTCGCAGCAGGTCGAGGATTGTATGCGTCTGTCGAGTGCGGCGGTCCGACAGGTCACGGCCTCCGCCCAGCAGATGACGTCGGCCGCCGACCGGGCCTCGTCCGTTGCACAGGAGAGCGGCCTGGCTGTTTCGGAGATGGTCGCCTCGATCGAGCGGATCCAGTCTCAGGTCCGCCACTCATCCGCCTGCGTGACGGACCTCGGCTTGCGGGGCCGTGAGATCGGGGCCATCACCGAAACGATCACGCAGATCGCCGATCAGACGAGTCTGCTGGCGCTGAACGCGGCGATCGAGGCGGCGCGGGCGGGGGAGCACGGGCGCGGATTCGCCGTGGTCGCTGGAGAGGTGCGGAAGCTGGCCGAGCGCTCGGCGAAGGCGACAAAGGAGATCGCCGCTCTGGTCCACGCCATCCAGTGCAGTGTGGAGACGGCCGGCAAGGCCATCGAGGCGAGCGAGGACGAGGTGTCTCGCGGGACCGCCCAAGGCCGGGACGCGGGCGCCTCCGTGTCACAGATCATCCAGGCGGCCCGCTCGGTGGCGGGCGAGATCGACACGGTCAACGGCGCGCTGAGGCCGCTCGCGTCCGCGATGCTCGTCATGGAAACGAACATTGCGAGTGTGCGGGATGCGATCACGGAGAACCGCGATGCCGTGATGAGCCTGGACAGCGCCTCCGAGAGCGTCGGGGCGCGCGCCTTCAGCGTCGGCGATATGGTCCAGGAACAGGTCGCCCACATGGAAGCGGTCGGCACGGTCGCTGTGCGTCTGAACGAGATGGCGCAGGGGCTGAACGGACTGGTGCGATTGTTCCCCGTAGATGCCCCTCAGACCGTACCCGTTGATGGCTTGCTGCCTCTCGCCGCCTGATCCGCCGCCTCTTCAGAGCGGCCCTGAGAGTGCGGCAGAACGAAACAGCTTTCCGCTCCAGCCTCGGCCTCCTCGGCGATCCGTTTGCGAAGCTCCGGGGACAGTGAGTCCCAGACCCCGTCCTGCCGTGTGGCCCATTCACGCTGCCGTTCTTCTTCAGCCTTTTCTTCCCAATCGTACACGCGCCAGTCGGTGTTGAACGAGGCCGGGTCCTGACGGCCCCACTCCGACAGGTCGCCGTTCTCCAGAGCGCGGGCAAGGGCCTGGAAACTCGAATTCCGGCTGGGGA
Source organism: uncultured Armatimonadales bacterium (assembly GCA_964249295.1). Classification (GTDB taxonomy): domain Bacteria; phylum Armatimonadota; class Armatimonadia; order Armatimonadales; family Capsulimonadaceae; genus CAZZVX01. Next base: position 12,109 of record CAXUCQ010000035.1, read on the forward strand.
GTTCTTCCTCGCTGAGATTTGGGTGGCGCCAGGCGCGTGTTTGCAGGAACAGCGTCATTGTCTCCGCCTGCGGGAGTCCCGTCGCCGTCCACCCCTGTGCCAACGATGCGCGCAGTTCTTCCTCGGACAGAAAGAAGGCATGGCCGAGGCGTTCGCACAGGTAGCGGACGACCTGGGCCGCTGCGTGCGCGCGTGGGTCCGTCCGCGTGTCGTCGAAAACGATCCCCGCTTCGGCGTAGTCCGACTCGGACGGCGCGAAGTGATACCGCTCCCCGTTCCACAGCATGTCGAATCGTCGCGGGTCCAGAGTCCCCGCGCCGTCGAGCGGCCCGCCGGTCCGCGCGTCCAGCAGTCGGACCGGCCAGACCTCCGAGTGCGCGCCCTGCGCCCCGAAGCCGTTGCCGTAGCGCCGGACGTCCACCCGCACGCCCTGGGGACCGGCCCCGCAGCCGACGATCTCGAAGAAGAGCGCCCAATGTCCGGCGGACCGGAACGCGGTCATCCGCGCATCGGCGGGGTAGAAGTAGCCTCCGAGCTGGTACAGGTGCGGCGGGTCATGGTGGATGACCTCGAACTCCGCGTCCAGTGTTTGCAGTATTTCTTCCGCCGTCATAGGGCTGCCGCCTCCGCTGATCGATTGGCGCCGACTTTCCGCGCGATGAACCTTTTTGCCGTGTGTGGGACCTAACGAGTCATCCGCCCGGCGCCGGGCAGGACTGTCCCTCCGTGTTGGCGAATAGACGTTCAGACATGACGCTCCGTACAAGGATTATTCCATGCAACTCCTGATTCGGTTGATGCTTTCGGCGGCGGGGGCCGCCGTTCTGTTCGGCGCGACGTCAGCGGGCGCCCAGGACGCGGCTCCGCCGCCCAGCACCCTGCCGGTGCGCTCCGTGTCGCTGTTCACCAGCGGGGTGTCGTATATCGAACGCGGCGGTCAGGTGAGCGGGGATGCGACCGTGCCGCTGAGCTTTCGGACGGCGCAGATCAACGACATCCTGAAGTCGCTGGTCCTGCTCGACTCGAACGGCCAGGTGCAGCCCGTCACCTATGGGGCGCACGACCCGATCAGCCGGACGCTGCAATCGTTCGCCGTGGACGTGACGCAGCCGACGAGCCGGGCGGAACTGCTCAACCGTCTGCGCGGGTCGTCCGTGGTGGTGACGACAGGAACGGGGCAGACGCTGACGGGGCAGATCGTGGGGGTTGAAGACAAAACCATCACGGACAACGGCAAGGTCTACACCGTGCAGGCGCTGAACCTGCTGGCGCCGGCGGGGCTGCAGACCGTATACTTGGACGACGCCCGCGCGATCAAACTGCTGGACCCGCGCATCGACCGCGAGTTCCGGGAGGCGCTGACGGCCCTGGCGGGCGGCTCCGACGACCAGCGCCGGACCGTCACGCTGCGCTTCACGGGAAATGGGCCGCGGGATGTCAGCGTCGGGTACGTCACCGAGTCGCCGCTGTGGAAGATTTCGTATCGGCTGCTTCTGGGCGGCGCGAAGGGCCAGGCCGGGCAGAAGCCGTACCTGCAGGGCTGGGCGCTGGTGGAGAACACGACGGACGACGACTGGCAGAACATCCACCTGTCGCTCGTGTCAGGCCGTCCTATTTCGTTCATCCAGGACCTGTACCAGCCCTTGTATCTGCCGCGCCCGGTCGTCGCGCCCGACATCATCGCGTCACCCGAGCCGCAGACGCATGAGGGGAACTTGCAGGCCGATGCGAGCGGCGCTGCGACTAACGCCCCGGCGGTTGATGCCGTCGAGGCCTCCCCGGCACCGATGGTCGCCATGGCGC
>CAXUCQ010000036.1:0-13763 GCA_964249295.1 uncultured Armatimonadales bacterium
GAAGGGCGTCGAGATCCCCAAAGGCTGGTCCCAGCTCGCCACCAACGTCGCCGTGTCCAAATACTTCCGGGGCCACGTCGGGACGCTGGAGCGCGAATACTCCGTCAAGCAGCTTGTCGGCCGCGTCGCCGACAAGATTTTGGAGTGGGGCCGCGCGGGCGGATACTTCGCCACGGACGAAGACGCCTCCGCGTTCCACGATGAGCTGCGCTTTATCCTGCTGCACCAGTACGCCGCCTTCAACTCCCCCGTTTGGTTCAACCTCGGCTGGGCGGGCCGCCGCCAGGCGGTGTCGGCGTGCTACATCAACGAAGTCGATGATACGATGGAGTCCATCCTGGACCTGTACAAGACGGAAGGGATGCTCTTCAAGGACGGTTCAGGTTCGGGAATCAATCTCTCGACGCTGCGCTCGTCCAAAGAGAAGCTGGAGGCCGGAGGCAAGTCCAGCGGCCCGATCTCCTTCATGAAGGGCCTGGACGCGAGTGCGGGCAGCATCAAGAGCGGCGGCTCGACGCGGCGCGCGGCGTGTATGCGCGTGCTCGACATCGACCACCCGGACATCAAAGAATTCATCGACTGCAAGAGGGACGCCGAGCAGAAGGCCCACGCCCTGATCGACGCCGGCTACTCGGGCGCGTTCAACGTCGCGGGCGGCGCCTATGACACCGTCCCGTTCCAGAACGCCAACCACAGCGTCCGCGTCACCGACGACTTCATGCAGGCCGTCGAGGCCGACAGCGCCTGGGACACCAGGTACCGCGTCGGCGGCAAGACCGCCGAGACCTTCCGCGCCCGCGACCTCATGAAGGGCATCGCCGAAGGGACGTGGGTCTGCGGCGATCCCGGTATGCAGTACGACACCACCATGAACGACTGGCACACCTGTGCCAACACGGACCGCCAGTACGCGACAAACCCGTGCAGCGAGTTCAGCTTTTTGAACTCCACAGCCTGCAACCTCGCCTCGCTGAACCTGATGAAGTTTCGCAATGATGACGCCTCATTCGACACCGCGTCGTTCGAGCACGCCGTCCAGATCATGTTCACGGCGCAGGAGATCATGGTCGGCTTCGCGTCTTATCCCACGGCGAAGATCGGTCAGCGCTCGCACGAGTTCCGCCCGCTCGGCTTGGGCTACGCCAACCTGGGTGCCCTGCTCATGGCCGCCGGGCTGCCCTACGACAGCGACGCCGGACGCGCGTATGCCGGGGCCGTGACGGCGATCATGACGGGCCGCGCCTACCACCAGTCCGCCGTCATCGCCCGCGATTGCGGCGGGCCGTTCGCCGGGTACCCCGTCAACCGCGAGCCGATGCTGCGCGTCATGGGCAAGCACCGGCAGGCCGTGGACACCATCAACCCCCGGTACATCCCCGAGTCGCTGCTCAATGCCGCGCGCCGGGCCTGGGACGACACGCTGGCCGAGGGCGAGCAACACGGCTACCGCAACGCCCAGGCCACGGTGCTCGCGCCGACCGGGACCATCGGCTTCCTGATGGATTGCGACACGACGGGCATCGAGCCTGACATCGCCATCGTCAAGTACAAGTCTCTCGTCGGCGGCGGCGTGATGAAGATCGTCAACCAGACCGTCCCCGAGGCACTGGAGCGCTTGGGCTACACGGACGCCCAGACACAGAGCATCCTCCACTTCATCGACGAGAACGACACCGTCGAGGGCGCCCCGGACCTCAAGCCGGAGCACCTGCCGATCTTCGACTGCGCGTTCCGCCCGATGAACGGCACCCGGTCGATCCACCACATGGGCCACCTCCAGATGATGGGGGCCGCGCAGCCGTTCATCTCGGGCGCCATCTCCAAGACGGTCAACGTCCCCAACGACGCCACCCCCGAGGACATCGCCGACACCTACCTGCAGGCGTGGAAGCTCGGCATCAAGGCTGTCGCCATTTACCGCGATGGCAGCAAGCGCACCCAGCCGCTCAACACGAGCAGCGAGACGCCCAAGGCGGACAAGACCGAGCTCGCCGAACAGGCCGTCGCCGCCGTCCCGACCGCCGTGCGCCGCCGCCTGCCCGACGAGCGCGCGTCGCTGACCCACAAGTTCAGCATCGGCGGCCACGAGGGGTATTTGACCGTCGGCATGTACCCGGACACCGGCAAGCCGGGCGAGATCTTCATCCGCATGTCCAAGGAGGGGTCCAGCATCTCGGGCCTGATGGACAGCTTCGCCACGGCGATCTCGCTGGCCCTGCAGTACGGCGTCCCCCTGCAGACCTTGGTGGACAAGTTCATCCACTCGCGCTTTGAGCCGTCCGGCTTCACCGGCAACCGCGAGATTCCGATGGCAAAGTCCATCATGGACTACATCTTCCGGTACATGGCCCTGAAATTCCTCGCTCGAGACGAGCGCCGCAACGTCGGCCTGCTCGCCGACCAGGAGGGCTACGGCGACCCCGCCCCCAGCGCCGCCCAGAAGCTGGGCGACCATCACGACGCCAACAGCGGCAGCCTGAGCAACGGCACCAATGGGACGAACGGCGCCAACGGCCACAAAAACGGCGTCCCAACCAAGCCCGCTGGGGCTGTCGCCGTCGCCCCGAACGCCACGGCCCAGGTCGCCGAGCACGACGAGCACGAGATCTTCCTCGCCCAGTCCGACGCCCCGCCCTGCCCCGACTGCGGCTCCATCACCATCCGCAGCGGCGCGTGCTACAAGTGCGTCTCCTGCGGGACCAGCTTGGGCTGCTCTTGACCTAAACGGGGTGCATCGCATCAGGTCAGCACGTTCGCTATGACTTCCTGCCGCGTGATCTGATTCTGGCGCGGCAGGAAGTCTTTCTGGCGCTCCCATCTATACGCTGAGGCATCGAGTGAGACTTGTCAGGAGACGCTGGACTTGCTGCAGGCTATTCGGCCCCTGAGATTTCCGATGCGCTTTTGTGGACCCATGGGCGGTTGAGCAAGGTCGTCTCCCCCTGTGTAGAAGGGTCGTCGACAGGACAAGGGCGCGGTGGGGCTGAGGCCGTATCCTCAAGGGCGTACTCGGTGGCCTCCGCCGCCGTCATCGTCTGCCCCACGGCCCAGGCTTGGCGGAACGCTGTCTCGCCCAGCGCCTGGCGCAGCCCGCGCACCGCTTGGTCGTCTTCCTCCTGCCTCGCGGCGGAGAGGCGGATGCCGTTCTGATGCCGCAGGGCCGCCGCCGCCGCCCGGAGGTAAGCCGCCCGCGCCGGCTGGCCCCGTTCCGCCAGCAGAACGGCCACGTCGTCCAAGCAGTCCACGCCGGCCAGCCGGTCCTCCAGCGCGCGGTAGACCCGGAGGCACTCCCAAAGCTGAGTCATCGCCGCTTCGCTGTCGCCCTGCTTGTAGGACACGGTGGCCTGACTTTGCTGCGTGATGGCTCCCCCCCGCTGGTCCCCCAACTCAGTGTAGATGGCGAAGCACTCGGCCAGCAGTGTCTGCGCCGCGCAGTGGTCCCCCAGCGCGCTGGAAACGTTGCCCAGGTTGCCGAGGGCGACCGCGCAGCCGCGCCGGTCACCGTTCGCGCGGTACAGCGGCAGGCTCCGCGCGTAGAGGTCCTGCGCCGCTTCGAGATCCCCAACGGCCAGTGCGAGGTTGCCCAGGCTCGTGGTCGCCGCGACGATGCCCTGCTTGTCGCCCGCCGCTTGAGCCTGGGCCAGACTCTCCGTCAGCAGAGTCCGCGCGGCGGGATGGTCGCCCCGCTGACGCGCGCCGATGCCCAGTAGACGCAGTGCGGCGGCGCACCCGCCGGCGTCGCCGATCTCGGATCGGAGTAACAGGCATTGTTCCAGCCGCCGCCGTGCTTCGGCGCCATCGCTCTGAGCGTTCGCCAAAGCGCCCGCTTCATATAGGGCTTTGGCCTGTACCCACGGCGGCACCCCTGCCGCACCCTGGAGCGCCGCGTCCAGTCGGCGCCGACCTTCCGTCAGGTGACCGCGCACGGTCCAAAACTTCCCGAGGGCTGCCGCCAGGCGCAGCCGGACTTCCGCCGCTTCGGGCTGAGTCTCGCTCCAGTCCAGTGCCGCCCGCAGGTTGTCGTGCTCGGTTTCCAGCCCCGACAGCCACGCTTTCTGGTCCGGCCCGGTCATCTCAGGCTCCGCCCGCTCCGCCAGCGCGAGGCACCACGCCAGGTGCCGGGCGCGCAGCGGGGCGCCGCCGCACCCGTGCTCTGTGTCCTGTGCAGCGAGGCGCCCGTCGGCGAACCGGCGCACCGAATCCAGGAGGCCGTACCGGATCTCGCCCGACTCGCTCTCCCGCACCGTCACCAAAGAGGCTTCCTGCAGGCCGGACATCAGTTCGAGCGCGTTGGGGGCCGCGCCCACCTCCTGCGCCGCTTCCAAGGTCCAGCCGCCCCGGAACACCGAAACGCGCGCCAGCAGACGCCGCTGCGGCTCCGTCAGCAGGCGCCAGCTCCAGTCCAGCGCCGCTTCCAGGCTGCGGTGGCGCGGCGGCAGATCCGCATACTCACCCACCGGCACGCCCTGACCGGCGCTCAGCCGCTCCCACATCTTGCGGGGCGGCAACAGGCGCACCCACGACGCCGCCAGTTCCAGCGCCAACGGGCTGCCCTCGAGGGCGCGGCAGAGCGCCGCGACCGCCGGCGCATTGCTAGGCGTCAGGCCGAAGTCGGGGCGCACCGCCTGCGCCCGGTCCACGTACAGACGCACACTTGGGACCTGCAGCAGAACGCTCGATGCCCAGGCGTCGCCAGCGGACGCCTCCGGGACCGGCAGCGGGACGAGCGGGACGAGGCATTCTCCCTGCAGACCCAGCCGGCGGCGGGACGTGCAGAGCACCGTCAGGCCGGGGATACGGGCCAGCAGTGACCGAACGGTCTCGGCGGCGTCGTGGGATCCCACGTCCGTCCCAGCCTTGGCCTCCGGCAGCAGGTGCTCCATGTTGTCCAGGAGCAGCAGCGGCGGAGGCGTCCCAGGACGATCCCGGTCCCGGAAAAACGCGACGATCTGATCCAGCGGCGGCGCGGCGGGCGAAGGCGGCAGTCGTAGCGCCTGCGCGATCTGCGCCGGAATCCGATCCGCGGTCGGAAGGTCGGCCAAGGGGACGAAGCCGCACCAGTGACCGGCCTGCTCGGAGGCCAGCCGGGCGAACTCAGCGGCGAGGCGCGTCTTCCCCACGCCTCCCGGCCCGATCACCGTCACCAATCGTGGGCCGTGTTCCGGCAGGTCGCGTCCCCTGAGTGCGGCCTTGGAACGCAGCAGCAGACTCGCCAACCCATCTGTTTCCGCGTCCCGTCCGAAAAACCGGCTCAGCCAAAAGGGGAGCGGGGCGACGGCCATCGCCTCTCCCTTCGTGGCGATTCCCCGCTCCGGCGCCGCGATGTCGGCGGCGCGGCGTGGAGACACGAGAGGCGGGCCGGCCGCAGGGGCATCGTTGGCGAAGATTGCTTCGACCGCGCGCCGAGTCTCGGCGGAGGGGGCGGTGCCGAACTCCTCGCGGAAGAACCGTTCGAAGTTCGCGGAAGATTTCCTGGCCATGGGAGTCTGCCCCGCCCGCACTTGCCGGCGGACCAGATCCACGTAGGCCTGCTCGGCGTAGGGGTCGGCGTCGAGTCGCTGCTGGGTGACGGCGGCGGCCTCGGCGCATCGCCCGAGCGTCTCCAGCGCCCCGCCGAGACGATCCAGCGCTTCGACGCGGCAGGCAGACAGGCGCTCACTCTCGCGCACCGCCCAGTCCTGGTAGTTGCCAGGCTGGAAGTCGCCGGCGTACAGCGTCAGCGCCTGCCTCAGCAGGACGGCGCGCGGCTCAGGGTCGGGGGCTGCCTCCGCCCGCCGGAGCAGTCGCTCGAATTCGGCCACGTCGGTGGCGGCGGCGGGAGACAGCCCGGCGTGGGCGTGGGTCGTCACTAGTACGTCGCCTCTGCGGACGCCGGGGGGTTCCAGGCACCGGCGCAGGGAGGAAAGGGCGGTGTTGAGGTTGTTGCGCCCTGCGGTCAGGTCCATGTCCGGCCAGAACAGCTCGAGCAGATGTTCACGCGGCTGCGGCCCTGACCGCAGGGCCAGGTATGCCAGCAGCGCGGCGGCTTTCTGCGTGCCGAAGCGCGTCAAGGCCTGGCCGTCGCGCACCAGCCGCAGCGGCCCCAGCATCTCTATCCGGCAGCGTGGGTCCAAAACAGCATTCCTGCTTCTATTTCCTCAGGTCCGAACGGACTTGCTTTATTGTAACATGTTCTGCGTCCGAGACCGGCTGAAACGATCTCAAAAAAGCCTTGGTTTTTTGTTTTTGGGGCGTCGCCATTTAGAATTGATTTAGGATTGGCGTCTATGATGGACACGTCAATCCCTGCAATTTCGGCGGTGACCGGACGCCGCCTGGGGTGGAACAAAACGGCAAGGCGATCAACGAGGCCGCAGAAAGGCAGTACCATCATGCGAAATCCAGTTTTGAGAAGCTCGACTCAGAGGCTGCGGATACCTTGGGTGACATGGGCGACGGCGGCGCTGCTGGCGATGCTGGTCCTCACCCGACCCGCTGCCGCCGGGGCGCAGTACACGACGACGAGTGATTGGGGCAGCGGGTTCAACGGGCAGATCACGGTGACCAACACGGGGACGCAGGCGCTGAGCGGGTGGACGCTGGCGTTCGACTTCGGCCCGACCATCAACAACGTCTGGGACGCGACCATCGCCAGCCACGTCGGGACCCACTACGTCCTGAAGTCCGCCGGGTGGAACGACACCATCGCCCCCGGCGGCACGGTCTCACTCGGCTTCGGCGGGTCGCCCGGCAACGTGTCCGCGGGGCCGGCCAACTTCGTCCTGAGCGGCACGCCCGTCGGCGCTCCGCCCGCGCCGGCTCCGCCGCCCGCGCCGTCGCCCACGCCGGCTCCGGCGGGTACGGGCGTGACGATCACGCAGACGAGCGCCTGGAGCGGCGGCTTCGGCGCGAACCTGGTGATCGCCAACGGCGGCGCGGCGGCTATCAACGGCTGGACGCTGCGCTTCGGGTTCACGCCCGCCATCCAGTCCCTCTGGGACGGAACGCTGTCCAGCCAGAACGGCGTGGACGCCGTCCAGAACGCCTCCTGGAACGGCGTGATCCCGCCCGGCGGCAGCGTCACGCTCGGCTTCACGGCGTCCGGCACACTGGCGCCCGGCAGCGTGGGAAGCGCCACGCTCAACGGCGTGTCCGTCCCCGTCACGGTCGTGCCGGGCGGCAATCCCACGCCCGCGAACCCGACCGGGGCGGCGATCGTCATCGGCGGCGGCGTGGATGCGGGCAGCCCGGCGCTGCAGATCACCGTCCCCCAAGGCGTTTCGACCTTCCCGCTCAGCCTGAGCGGCGGCGGGGCGGCGTGGATTGTCGCCTCCAACAACCCCGCCGTGGCTGCGGCCCAGGTGGTCGGCGGCGCGCTCCAGGTGCAAGGGCTGAGCGCGGGCCGCGCGGGTCTTAGGATTCAGGAGACGACCAGCGGCGCGACCCGCTACGTCGGCGTCCGCGTCCGCGCGGCGGACGGGAGTCTGCCCGGCCTGCCGAGCCATCTCGCGCTCGGCTCCGTCAGCCAGGACACCGACGAGGACCTGGCCTTCTGGCACGGCTTCGGCGGCGGCGCCCAGGACCGCTACGTGGACGCTCGCTACATCTACCTCAACGGCGGCCCGTACTATGGCTGGACGACCTGGACCAACACGCCGGGGGGCCGCGCCGTCGGCTACATCGACAACAGCCGCATGATGGGGATGATCCCGATCTTCGTCTGGTACAACATCCCGGACGGCGGCGAGAGCTACGACACCGACATGCAGCACGTCCAGAGCGCGTCCTACATGCAGGACTACTACAAGCTTCTGGAGGTGATGATCGGCGCCATCAAGACGGAATCGCCCGACGACCCCGTGGGCGTCATCCTGGAGCCGGACTTCCTCGGCTACCTGGCGCAGAACTCCGGCCTTGCAGGCCGCGCAGATTTCCGCCCAGACCAGTGCCGCTTATGACGCGGGCGTGCTCAAACGCGGCGTCGACCCGGCGTTCCCGAACACGGTCCAGGGCGTCGTGCAGTCCATCAACTACATCCTCGCCCGCGACGCGCCCCAGGCGTTTTTCGGCTGGCAGATGAACCTGTGGGCCTCGCCCGCCGGCGGCTGGACGACGCCGGTCCCCGGCAAAGGCATCGTGCATCTGACCGACACCGGCGACTTCGCCACGGGCCGCGCCAAGGTCTACGCCGAGGCCAGGGCGATCACCCGGTATTACCTGAACGCGGGCGTGACGAGTTACGGGGCCAAGTTCGTGTCCATCGACAAGTACGGCCTGGACGCCGCCACCGCCGAGGCCGCCGCCGCGTCCGACCCCGCCGACTCGACATGGTTCTGGAACGGCGACCAGTGGGGCAACTACCTGACGTTCGTGCGCGCCATGCACGACGGCTCGGGGCTGCCCGTCGTCTTGTGGCAACTGCCGGTCGGCCACATCAACCACTCGCTGGCGCTGGACCCGTACACGCTGCCCGGCGCCTTCCCGGACCTGATGGACAGCGACGCCCAGGGCGAGGACTCCGCGCCGACGTTCTTCTTCGGCGACACGTTCTCCACGAGCGGCGCCCGACTGGCGTTCTTCTCGGCGGACCGGGGCCAGGACCCCAGCATTTCGGCCTCGGGCGGCGTGGTGACCTGGGGGCCGCACTTCAGCGCGGCGTCGGCGGCGGGCGTCTCGATGGCCCTGTTCGGCGCCGGGGTGGGGGGCAGCACCACGGATGTCGGCGCCCCGCCGACGGACTCTTACTGGTGGATCACCAAGGCCCAGTCCTATCTGCAGCAGCCGGCGCCGCTGGGCGGACACTAGACCCGGAACACGGGGGCAGGGAGCGTCCTGCCCCCGCACACCGCCCCGCTCAGGACGTTCCCGTGTGCGGCCAGTTCGAAGGCCCGCTCGACCGTCATCGCGCGACCCGCCGCCTAGGCTGACCAGGCTGAACTGAATCCGTCTTCGCCAAGCGCCGCGGACGCCGCGTCCGCAAGTTTTACTGCATCTTCCCGATTCGCAGGAGGCATCGGCGGCGATGGGCTTCACGGCGCTGGCTCCTCGCCGGCCAGAGCGTACTCAGCCGCCTGCTCCCACGACATCGCATGGCCTGCCGCCCACGCCGCCGCGAAGCCGTCATCGCCCAGCTCCCGGCGCACCCCGTCGGTCAACTCGGTCGCCGCCGCCTCCCAGGAGGCGGGGCGCGGCACCCCGAGCAACTGCCGCATGGCGTCCGCCGCGCCGAGCGTTTCCGCTGCGACGGTGGGCCGACCGGTTTGTCTCAACGCGCCTGCGATTGCCTCCATGACCTCCGTCATGGCGCCCTTCATGCCCAGTCTGCACATCTCTCGCAGTGCTTCCCTTTCAAAGCCGAGCGCCGTCCCGTGGTCCGCGCGGGCAGAGGCGGCGACCCCCAGGCTGTGCCGGCACCAGGCCCGACCTGCCAGCTCGCCGATCTCCTCGCTGATAACAAAAGCCCTTCGGAGAAGCGCTTCGGCGTCTGCGTGTTCCCCGAGTCGGACCAGCGTCTGGCCCAGTGACCGCAGGTTCCAGGCCTCACCGGCACGGTTGGCCATCTGCCGGTTGATTGTGAGCGCCTCCTCCAGGAGAGAGCGCGCGCCGGTCAGGTCGCCCTGCTCGGAAGCTGAATGGGCCAAACTGCTCAACGTCCATGCCGTCCCCCCCTTGTTGCCGAAGGATCGGTAGAGCGCCAGGGTTTCTTCCAGCAAACGGCGGGACTGAACGTGATCGCCCTGTTCGCCGATGGCCGCCGCCAGGTTCCCCAGGTGCGAAGCGACGCTGAGCGAGTCGCCCAACTCCCGGCTGAGGGCTACGGCCTCCGTCAAGAGTGTACGCGCCGCCGTGACATCACCGAGCAGACGAGCGAGGTAGCCCAGAAAGGCCATGTTTGAGGCGATCCGGTGGCGGTTGCCGATCTTGCGGTTCAGGAGGAGTGCCGCTTCGAGCAGGGCGCGCGCCGCCTCGGGGTTGCCCAGATGTCCGACCGCTTCCGCCAGGCAGCCCAGCAGGTCGGCTTCGGTCGCCTGGTCTCCCGATCGGCGGGCGATCTCCAGGGCTTCTTCGTACAGCCGCTGCGCCTCGGCGTAGCCGCCCAGGGATTGGACCAGAACGGCGGCCCCCCGCAGGCCTCTCAGCCGGGCCTCCTCGGGGACGTTCCGGTCGTGCCGCTCAAGGGCAGCCGTCAGGAAAAAAAGCCCCTCTCGCTGATTGCCGCGAGTCCACCAGAATTGCGTGAGCGCCCCAGCCAGACACATCAGCAGGGTATCGGCCTCGGGAGCCAGTCCCGCCCGTGTCCGGCACCAGGCAAGAGCGCCCCGCAGGTTCTCGTGTTCGGCCTCCAGCCGGTCCAGCCAACGCGCCTGCTGGGGGCCGGTCAGCCCCGCCTCGGCCTCTTCCGCTGCCCCCAGGCAGTGTTCCGCCTGCCGCCGCGACACGGCGTCTTCTTCTCCGGCCGCCTGCAGCCTCTGCCGCGCGTACTGCCGGACCGTTTCGAGCAGTCGATAGCGTCCCGTGCCGTCGGGCTGCTCCTCGTAGACGACCAACGACTTGTCGACGAGGCCCGCCAGCAGGTCCAGGACACTCTCGGGGGCGATGGGCTTCACGCGGCAGTCTCCTGCCGCGGCAGCTCCTGGTGGGTCCGCGCAGACGGCCTCGGCCCCTTCCAAGGTCCAGCCGCCGGCGAAGACGGACAGCCGGGCCAGCAGCGTCTTTTCGGCCTCGGAGAGCAGGTCGTAGGACCAGTCCAGGGTCGCCCGCAGCGTCTGGTGGCGGGGCAGCAGGTCCCCGCCCGGCTCGGACAGCAGACGGAAAGCGTCATCCAGGCGCGCGGCGATCTGCGGCAGGGACATCGCCCGCGTCCGGGCCGCCGCCATCTCGATCGCCAGCGGGATGCCGTCCAGCCGGTGGCAGATGTGTGCGATCGACTCTTCCCCGGCGGGCGTTGATCGGAAGGACGGGTTGGACTGCGCCGCGCGCTCCACGAACAGCCGGGCCGCTTCCGCCGGCGGTAGGCTGGGTACGGGCCAGGCGACTTCCCCCGGCACGCGGAGCGACTCTCGGCTCGTCGCCAGGATACACAGCGACGGACATTCACGCAGCAGTTCCAGCGCCAGGTGGGCGCAGGGGGCGGCCAGGTGCTCGCAGTTGTCCAGGATGAGCAGCAGGCGCTTGTGCCGCAGAAACTCGAACAGCGCCTCGGTCGGGTTTCGCCCCGGACTTCCCCGCAGCCCGAGCGTGGTGACCAGCGCCGCCGTCAGCAGCGTAGGGTCGGCCAGCGGCGCCAGATCGGCGAACCAGGCGCCGTCGCCGAACTCTTCGTGCAGGGCGTGGGCGACGGCCAGCGCCAGCCGCGTCTTGCCGACGCCGCCCGGCCCGGTCAGCGTCACCAGGCGCGAGCGGTCCAGGGACGCTGTGACGGACGCGACTTCCCGATCCCGCCCAACCAGCGGCGTCAGCGGCGTTGGCAGGTGCGGCGTGGGCCGCGCCACGGCGGGCAGTGAGGCGAGAGGCTGTGCCAAGGCGTGCTGGCGATTTTCGGCCTGGATGCGGCGGTAAAAGCCGACCGTTTCGGGGTCGAGTTCGGCGTTCAACTCGTCCCGTATCCGCCGACGGAAGGCGCGGTAAGCCTCCGTCGCCGCCGCGTGACACCCCTGCGCGGCCAGTGTCTGCAGCAGGGCGCGCAGGGCCGTCTCGCGCAGTGGGTCGATCGCCAGCGCGCGGCGCAGGCGGGCAGCGGCGGTCGGCCAGTCGCCGCGCCGTTGTGCTGCGTCAGCCAGCGTTTCCAGGGCGCCGAGGACCGCCCGCTCCCGTGCCTCGCGCTCCGGGAGCGCCCACTCCTCCAGGCAGCCTAGCAGCAGTGGCCCGGAGTACAGGGCGGCGGCCTCAGCCAGCGACGCCTCGTCGCTGCGCCGGGCGGCGGCGTCAAAGGCGGCCACGTCGCAGTCGGCCCCCGCCAGGTCCAGGCGCAGGGTGCGCGGGGTGGGGGAGAGCAGTCGGCCTGCTTCCGGCCCCAGCGCGTCCCGCAGCAGGCACAGGGTGCGCCGCAGGTTGTACAGGGCCGCCTCATCGGTCGCTTCCGGCCACAGGGTCGCCGCCAGCCAGGACCGCTCAAGCGGAGCTTGAGCGCGCAGGGCGAGCAGCGCCAGCAGCCACTGCTCCTTTTGAGAGCGAATCTTGAGCAAGGGCTGACCATGAACGGCGGCGGCGAAGGGGCCGAAGAGGCTCAGTGCGAGTGCTGGGGCGGCGTTTGTGACCGTGTCGGGACGATGAGCGATCATGGCAAGCCTCTGGGACGACGGGATGGGACGGGCTGGAGCACGACTGGGATACTGTTACGGCACAGGGACACGCTTTTCCTCCTGTTTGGGCCACGGTTTCGGCCACGCTTCCGGTGCTATGATTTCTCCACCTATGCGCCGGGGTGGCTGACGCCGCCCGGCTCGTCCTGGATTTGGGGGGTCTCCGATGCAGCCACGTTTTCTGTTTTGCCGCAATCTTGTCGGCCTGCTCGCTCTGCTTTCGATCGGCCTGTCCTTGTGCGGCGGCGTGTCCGCGCAGTCGCTTGATTCGAAAAAGCCCGCGCCCATGCAGCCCGGCGACAATGCCGGGACCGTAGACAACTTCACCGGAAACAACTTTTTCTACTTCTATGCGGGGCCGGGGTCGGTGACCGTCAAGGCCGACTACAAATCCATGGGCCTGCTCGGCGCCGCGATGCGCTCCGCCCTGACCGTGTGGGTCGTTGGGCTGGACAACGGACACAAGACTTGGGAGCACAGCATGGTCCTGTCGTCGCTGCAGAACGCCGTCCAGCAGCCGATGACGCTCACCCTCAAGAAGCCCACCAAGATCGAGATCGCCGTCTGCCCGCCCGCCGGGGGGTTGGTCCGGTCCGGCGGTGACTACACGGTCTCGGCCACGGGCGCGGGCGTCCGCTTCGACAAGCCGCTTACCGACACCGATCTGATCGTCGGCACCTACTCGCCCCGCACGATCTACGACGGCGAAGACGGGGCGGTCAAGTTCCTGCCCGACGGAACCCTGCTGTTCGCCAGCGGCACCACGGGGACGTGGAAACTGTTCGACGCCGACACGCACCTGTTCACCGTCACGTTCGCCAACACCCGCCTCAGCCTGAAGCTGATTCCGGGTCGGGGGCTGGTCTCCGCCGCCGACACCACGAGCGTCGTCTTCCAACGGACCAGGTGAGCCGCCTCTCGGGGACATCCGCGGAACAGACCAACGGATAAGCCAATGCCTGCTCACAAAGACGCAACACGACGACCCGCCGTGACGACGCCAGCGCTCGGCGTCGTCCTGCCGTCACGCTCCTTTGGCCGCACCGGCGCCGAAGATGTGCCGGGCGGTCCGCCTCCGTCGTCAGCCTCCGTCGCCCCCGATCCGGCCTCTGCGTCAGCCGAGTTGCAGCGTCAGACGCTTCCCGGCCACTCCTTCAGTCGCATCTCCGTGCTGCCTCCGCCGCCCCCCGCCGATGGGAACGGCGGACACAATCAGAAGGGCGAAGAATTCCGCCCTGACTACTCCATCAGCCGCATCGCGGTGACGGCGCCCCAGGCGAAGCTGACGCTCAACACGCCCGGCGATAGCCACGAGCGGGAGGCCGACGCCGTCGCCGACCGCGTCATGCGTATGGCCGAGCCGGGAGGTGTCTCAGATGTGGCGCCGAGTGGACCGTGGCCGACGGTTCGGCGACACGCGGATGGGGCCGGAGGCGGCGCTGAGGGTGCCGATGTGGGCGGGGCTGTCGGGCGGGGGCTGTC
>CAXUCQ010000037.1:0-13737 GCA_964249295.1 uncultured Armatimonadales bacterium
GGGGATGCCGGCGGGCGGCGCGTGGCGGGCCAGGGCGCTGTTGAACACGGCGCCGCCGACGCCGATGCCCAGCACGTTGCCCAGGTTGCGCGCCGTCGCGCGGATGCCGCCCGCCACGCCCTGCTGATCGCGCGGGGCCGCCCCCATCAGGGCGCTGTTGTTGGGCGACAGGAACAGGCCGACGCCCGCCCCCGCCAGGGCCAAGAGTCCGGCGATGAGCGCGTAGTGGGCGTGCGGGGCGAGGCGGGACAGCAGAAACGCCCCCACGGCGAGCAGGCCCATGCCCACCGTCGAAGGCAGTCCGGCCCCGATCCTGTCCGAGACCCAGCCGCTCCAGGGCGCGACGGCGGCCATCGCCAGCGGCAGGGCCGAAATTAGCAGGCCCGCGCGGGCCGCCGACAGGCCCCGGCCTTCGATCAGGTCGAACGGCAGCAGGAACAGCAGGCCGCTCAGGCTGATGAAGTTGAGCATCGCGCTGACGCTCGCGGCGGAAAAACTGCGGTCCCGGAACAAGCGCAGATCAAGCATGGGCGCGATGGTGCGGCGCTCCCAGCGCACGAACAGCGCCAGAACGACCGCCGAGAAGAGCAGCAGGCCGACCGTCGGGAGGGTGGTCCAGCCCCAGGCGTGGCCCTGGTTCAGAGCCAGCAGCAGGGCGACCAGGCCGGCGGCGAACAGAAAGGCACCGGGGATGTCGAAGCCGCCGGACGCGCGGCGGGGTGCGTCGCGCGGGATGAAGCGGCGGCTGAGCGCCAGGGCCAGCAGCCCGACGGGGACGTTGATGAAGAACACGGACCGCCAGCCCAGGTGCGACGCCAGCCAGCCGCCGAGCAGCGGCCCGGCCGTGATGCCCAGGTACGTCAGCGTGGCCTGGATGCCTAGCGCCTGCCCGCGCCTCCGGGCCGGGATGTTGAGCGTGACGATGGCCGGGGAGCTGGCGAACAGCATCGTCGCGCCGACCGCCTGCAGCGCCCGCATGGCGATGAGGGGGAAGATGCCGGTCGCAAGCCCGCACAGCGCGGAGCCGAGGATGAACACGGCGAACCCAGCCATGTACATCGGCTTGTGGCCGTGCAGGTCGCCCCAGCGCCCCGCGCTCAGCAAAAGAGCGCTGGTGACCAGCAGATACGTCGTCACGACCCACTCGGTCGCCGCGACGGTGCCGTGGAGCGCGTGTGTCAGGACGGGCAGGACGGTGTTGGCGACACTGCCGTCGAGGGCGGACATGAACGTCCCCACGCCGACCGCGACCACGACGGGCCACATGGCCCCGTCCTGAGATTGTGTCTGTGCTGCGTCGGTCACATCGGCAGCTCGTCTTGCGACGGCTGGTTGTGCATCGAGCGCCCGACGGACGCCTCGTACTTGCGGGTGCTCTTGTACATCTCCAGGTGTCCGTCCGCCGCCAGCGGCTGGCACCGCTGGGCCAGGGCCATCATCTCGTCCGCCGTCATCGGCTGGAACCCTTTGGCGATGTCCAAGTTCTGGCGCAGCACGGTCAGCGAGTCCATGCCGCTGATGGTGGTCGAGGCCGGCAGAGACATCGCGTAGCGCAGGGCCTCCTGGACCGTCACCGCGCCCTGCTGGACCGGCTCGCCGCTGCCGCCCAGCGATTTCATGCCCAGCACGCCCATGCCGCGCCGCAGGGCCTCGGGCAGCACAAACTGCTGGAACGAGCGGTAGGTCGCGTCGAAGGCGTTCAGCGGCATCTGGACGGTGTCGAAATGGAGGCCATGCTGGTCGCCCAATGCCATCATGCGGAGATGGATTTGCGGCGTCTTGTGGCCCGTGAAGCCGATAAAGCGCACCTTGCCCTGCTGCTTGGCGTCGCGCATGGCTTCCCAGACGCCGTCCGGCGCGAAGTGCAGCTCAGGGTCATTGTAGTAGACGCACTCGTGAATCTGCCACAGGTCCAGATGGTCGGTCCGCAGGCGCAGCAGGGACTCTTCGAGCTGCTGCATCGCCACTTTCTTGTCGCGCCCGTGGGTGCAGCACTTGGTCATCAGGAAGACGCGGTCGCGGCGGCCCTGCAGGGCGCGGCCCATCCAATCCTCGCTGCGGTGGTTGTTGTACTCCCAGGCGTTGTCCATGAAGTTGACGCCCGCATCGACGGCCTCGTGGACCATCGTCACGGCTTCCTCGATCGAGCTGGCGTCGCCGAGGCTGCTGCCGCCCATGCCGATGACGCTGACGTGGACGCCCGTCCGCCCCAGCGGCTTCTGCCGATCTCCGTTCAGCCCAGGACTTCAGTCCTGTGGCTTGGGGCCTCTACGGCGTGCCGGTGACGAGCGCGGAGCCGGGGCGTCCGATGCCGCGCTCCAGCATGTCCTTGACTTCCTTCACCATCGGGTCGATGGGGAAGCCATGCGGCTCGCGCGTTTCGGGGTTGTCGTACTTGATCGAGACCTTGTAGATCTCGAAGCGCCCGTCGCCCGCCGTCGGGGCGCAGCGGGTCCGCAGCTCTGCCATCTCCGCCGCCGTCATCGGCGAAAAGCCGCGCGCGACGCGCAGGTTCTGGTGCAGCACGTCCAGCGAGTCGATGCCGCTGATGGTGGTGGCGACGGGCTGGCTCATGGCGTAGCGCAGCAGTTCTTCCGCCGTCACCAGGCCCTGCCTGATGGCGTCGCCGCTGCCGCCCATGCTCTTCATGCCCAGCGGCGCGATCCCGCGCCGGTTGAGTTCGGGCAGGACCTGCCGCTCGAAGCTGAAGAACGAGTAGTCGAACGGGTTCAGCGGGAACTGGCACGTGTCGAACGGGTAGCCCATCCCGATCATCTTCAGGTGGATGCCGGGGTCTTTATGCCCCGTGAAGCCGACGAAGCGCACCTTGCCCTGCTGCTTGGCCTGGTCGAAGGCTTCCAGCACGCCGTCCTTGGCGTAGGCCAGTTCGGGGTCGTTGTCATAAGTGACGGCGTGGACCTGCCAGACGTCCAGGTGGTCGGTCTGCAGTCGTCGCAGCGACTCCTCCAGCATCTTCATGGCGAGCTGACGGCCGCGCCCGTGGGTGCAGACCTTGCTCATCAGCACGACCTTGTCGCGCCGCCCGCCCGTCAGCGCGCGCCCGAGCCAGTTCTCCGATCTGCCGTTATGGTACTCCCAGCAGTTGTCATAAAACGTGATGCCCGTGTCGACGGCCTCATGGACGATGTTCATGGCCTCGTTGACGCTGTCGGCGTCGCCCAGGTGGTGTCCGCCCAGACCGATGGCCGAGACCGTCAGCCCCGTCTTGCCGAGCGGGCGCTGCGGAATCTCCCCCTCGCCCGCCGCCGGGCCGCTCGGCACGGCCTTGGGCGCGGACGGCCCCGGCGTGTCGCTGCCCAGCGCCCCCGTCGTTTTGCGCGACGACCGGGTCGGGCCGTTGTCCCGTGTCCCGGACGGCGACGGCTGCTGCCCGCTTTGGCCCTGACCGCCCCCCTGCGTCTGGCCGCCCTGCTGGCCGCCCGTCATTTGGCCGCTTTGCTGGCCCGACTGGCCGGAACTGTTCCCCCCGGCCTGCGCGGCGGCGCGGGCGCCCAGGGCCAGGCCCGCGCCGAGAACGCCCGCTGTTTGCAGAAACTGCCGCCGGCTGAGTTCCGCCGGGGTCGGCTCTTCCGCCGTGCGTGTCTCGGGGGACTGCTGCTCCTCCGGGGGTCGCTGCGCCTCGTGTTCCATGCCTTGCTCCTGTCTATGTGTCTGTTGCCGGAATACCACAAGGGGGGTGGATTGTAAACCGGGCGGGCATCCCCTATGCCTTCAGTGCCGCCTCGTACACCAGGCGCAGAGGAACGGCATGAGCGACAGCCGCCTGTCGGCAGTCTTCGTACTCGGGCGAGACCGTGACCTCCTCGCCCCGCCACGCGCCGGCCTTGAGACGGATGTCGCCGAACTCCGTCCGCGCCGTCCGCCAGGAGCGATCCAGCGTGTAGCGGCGCTGCTCGCGGACGCGGACGCCGAACGTGCCGGTCTCGCGGAACAGCAGCTCGGCCAGCGCGTCGGCCCTGTCGGGCGGACACAGGATCGTCGCCAGCGTCGCAGGCCGGTTCTTTTTCATCTGGATCGGCGCGAAGAACACGTCCAGCGCCCCCGCCGCGAACGCCCGCTCCATCAGCAGGCCGAACCCCTCCGGGCTTTGGTCGTCCAGGTTGGTTTCCAAAACGGCGACCGTCTGCGGCGTGCGGTCGGCGCCCTCCGCCGGGGCGTCGTCCGTGTC
Organism: uncultured Armatimonadales bacterium; assembly: GCA_964249295.1. GTDB lineage: Bacteria > Armatimonadota > Armatimonadia > Armatimonadales > Capsulimonadaceae > CAZZVX01. The sequence continues at coordinate 4,190 of CAXUCQ010000037.1, forward strand.
GCCGATGATGACGCGCAGCAGGTTGGGCATGTCGGGCTTGAACTGCTTCTTGCCCGCGCCGAAGCCGGACGCCCGGACGCGCATCGCGGGCATCCGGCCCGCCAGGGCCGGGTCGCACAAAGTCGTCACGAGGGCCGCGCCCGTGGGCGTGACCAGTTCGCCCCGGATGTCCAGGGAATGAACGGGGAAGCCCTGCAGCAGTTCCATCGTCGCCGGGGCCGGGACGGGCATGATTCCGTGCTGACAGGTGATGGTGCCGTAGCCGCAGGGGATGGAACTCGTCACGACCGCGTCCACGCCGAGCATGTGGAGCAGCAGGCACGCGCCGACAATGTCCACGATGGCGTCGACCGCGCCGACCTCGTGGAAGTGGATCTCGGCGCGGCTCGTGCCGTGAATCTTCGCCTCGGCGTCCGCCAGGCGCGTGAAGACGGCCAGGGCGTTGGCCGCGACCGTGGGGGGCAGCGTGCCGGCTCCTAAAATGCCCGCGATGTCCGACAGGCGCCGCCCGTGTCCCTGGTCTTCGTTCAGCAGCCGGACGTCGACGTCCGTCGCGGTGATGCCCTCCCGCTTCACCGTCTGGACCGACAGTTCATAGCCGCCGACGGAGAGCGCCGCCAACGCCTCCCGGAAGCGCGTCTCGTCCGCGCCGCACGCCAGCAGCGCCCCCAGGGTCATGTCCCCGCTCACCCCGGAGAAGCAGTCGAAATAGGCGATTCTCATAGGCCACCCGCGAGCGCCGTGTCAGGCGTTCCCGCGCTCCTTCCCGATCTAGTGGTATGTAGTACCCAGGGAGGGGCCTTTGCTCATCGGCGTCGCGGCGCTTGTTTCGGAGCGTGGTGATCGGTCAAGTGCCGGTCCTGGCCTGGCTGTGAGGGGCGCTCGGCAGAAAAAGGGTGTGGGGAGGGGGTGGCTCGGCGGGGCGGTCCGGCGCGGCGTGCTGCTCCTGGAGCAGCACGCCGAACGCCTCGGCGGGCATGGGGCGGGCGAATAGGTATCCCTGGCCTTGATTGCAGCCCAGCATCTTGAGCCGGGCGAGCTGTTCCCGCGTCTCGATGCCCTCGCTGGTGACGCACAGGTTCAGCGCCTTCGCCAGCATCACGATCGCCCGGACGATGGCGAAACTCTCCATGCTCTGCCCGATGCCCGTGACGAACGAGCGGTCGACCTTGAGCGTGTCGATCGGCAGGCTGCTGAGGTAGGCCATCGACGAGTAGCCCGTGCCGAAGTCGTCCACGGCGAGGCGGATGCCAAGGCTGCGGAGGCGGAGCAGTTTAGGTAGGGTCGCCTCGGAGTTCAGCATCATCACGCTTTCGGTGATCTCCAGCTTCAGCGACGTGGGGTGCAGCCCGGTCCGCGAAAGGATCGCGACGACGTCCTCGACCAGTTCCGGCTGCTGGAGTTGGCGGGCCGACAGGTTGACGCTGACCGTCAGCGGCGGCTGGTGCGGACACAGGCGCTGCCACTCGCGCGCCTGGCGGCACGCTTCTTCCAGCACCCACCGGCCCAGGGCGACGATGATGCCGCTTTCCTCGGCCAGCGGGATGAACCGGCCCGGCGGGATCAGGCCGCGCACCGGGTGCTCCCACCGGACCAGGGCCTCGACCTCGCTGATCCCCCCGGTCTCCAGGAGCATGATCGGCTGGTAGTGGCAGACCAGTTCCCCGTTGGCGAGCGCCCGGCGCAGGTCGGTCTCCAGTTCCAGCCGTTCGACAGCCTGCGTGTTCATGCTGCGGTCGAATACGACGCGCTGGGCCTTGCCGTTCGACTTCGCCCGGTACATCGCGGTGTCCGCGTCGCGCAGCAGGTCTTCGGGCGTCTCGGGGCCGCCGACGCTGACCGCCGTCCCCAGACTGACGGTCGTGAACACTTCCTGCCCGCCGGCCATGATCGGCTGGCGCAGCGCCTCCACGATGCGCTCGGTGATGTCGGAGATGGTCTGCTCGTCGGCGAGGTCCTCCGCCAGTATCGTGAACTCGTCCCCGCCGAGGCGCGCGACGGTGTCGCCGGGCCGGACGGAGTCGCGCAGCCGCCCGGCGACCGCCACGAGCAGGTGGTCCCCGGCCTCGTGTCCCAGCCCGTCGTTGACGAGCTTGAAGTTGTCCAGGTCCAGAAAGACGACGGCGACGGTGGTCTGCTGGCGCCGGGCGCGGCCCAGCGCGTGCTGCAGGCGCTCCGTGAAGAGCGAGCGGTTCGGCAGGCCCGTCAGGGCGTCGTGGAACGCCTGGTGCGCCAGCCGCTCCTCGAAGGCCTTGCGTTCGCTGATGTCGCGGCAGGTGAGCAGGACGCCGGCGATCCCCGGCTCGGTGAGGAGGTTGGACAGCATCAGTTCGGACGTGCGCCAGCCGCCGTGCGTGTGCCGCAGGCGCGCTTCGACCTTCAGGCCGCCCTGGGGCTGGCCGCACACCTGCCCGAACGCGGCGCGCGCGTGGTCCGCGTCGGCGGGATGCACCCGGTCGAAGAACGCCGTGTTCTGCAGCGTTTCCGGCGCACAGCCCCAGAGGTGCTGGGCGGCGGAACTCAGATAACGGACGACGCCGTCGGGCGTGAGGATCGCGATCACGTCGGAGACGTTGCTGATGAGCGCGCGGAACCGCTCCTCGCTGTCCTGGAGGACCTCCCTTTCGGCGGCCAGGCGCGCGCTGAAGCGCTGCGCGCCGATGTAGCGTCCGCCGGAGACGCAGAGCAGCAGCACGGTGAAGAGCAGCACGCAGACGGTGCCGCGGTCGGACACCCGGTTGGCGGCGTCGGCGGCCTGACCGAAGCGACCGTCCGCCTCCTGAATCGCCTCGGCCAAGGCGTCATGCGCCGGCCCCACCCGCTGCCCGTAGATCTCGTCCGCGTGCGAGCCTTTGCCGGTCTTGAACTGTCGGAACTCGTCCTCCAGGGCGACCAGGTAGAGCGGCAGGGCCTGCCCGATGCGCCGCAGCGGGAGGCCGCCGTTCCCCAGGCGCCGGAGTTCCGCCAGATGCTGCTGCGCGAGAGACTCGAAGTTGTCCAGGAAGGCGTCGTTGGCCTCGGCGAGACTCGGGTCGGTGGCGGTCTGCGTTTCCAGAGCTTTGAGACGGTCCACGTCCTGATCCAGCCGCGCCAGCAGCAGCTGCGCCTGTCTCTGCCGGTCGGCGTCGTGCTGGAAACGGGTGATGACTTCGGAGATCGCCAGCCCGATCAGCAGGGCGCAGGCGAGGCCCAGTATGGAGGGGAGGAGCGGCCAGATGCGGCTCAGGCGCCTTTCCCTAGGTTCTGACTGATGAGCGTGCAATTTCATGAGGTAGTTCGCTACACCCGCGTGGCAGGCGTGCTTCTGGCGTGAGATGGCGTGTCGGGGAAGACCAAGCAGCGCACTCCTTCCCGCGACGTTCGACCCATGCGCCCGCCGGGACTCAGCGGTGGTCCTGATTATCGGCACAACCAGTCGTGTTTTGGAGTGCAAAAATGGTAACGGCACTGCGCTGCCGGATAGGCCCACGGGCGCGGCCACACGGCTAGCCGCTCGGGACGACACGCCGACCACGGCGGAGGTCAGACGGCGGAGGTCAGACGGCCCAGGGGGACGGCCCAGGGGGACGGCCCGCAGCGCGGCGTCCCCATGTCCTTGACAGAGAGCGGGGAATGATACGGCTGCTTTCCGCGTATAGCGGAGTGATGCCACCGGAAAAATCCCTATCCTCCGAGCCGCTGACGCTGATCGAGTTCGTTCGGGACGCCGAAGGGGCGCGTGTCTTCCTGCAAGGGGAACTGGATTACGCGCGCACGACCCGCGCCGATCTGGCGGCCCAACTGGAGCTGATGCTGCTCTACGGGCGCGCGTTCGCCCAGCTCACCCGGCGTCTGCCCGAGGAGATCGCCGCCGAGCCGTGGCAGGCGCGCATTCTGCACGAGGCCGTGGTCGGGCGCACGGCGTTCTGGGAATGGCAGCGACGCACGACCAGCGCAGTCGCCCCCTTGGAGCTGTACCAGATTCAGCTCCGGTGGGAAAACATCGTGGAGATCATCGCCGAGACTTTTGGCTGAGGGAGCGTGTCAGGATCGGACGGAGTGCGCGAGCAGCGGCGCGAGGAGCAGTGCCGGCAGGAAGTTCGCGGCGCGGATCTGCTTCAGGCCGAGCAGGTTCAGCGCCAGCCCGATCAGCATCACACCACCCGTGGCCGTGAGTTCCGTGACCATCGTCGGCGACAGGAGCGGCTTCAAGACGCCCGCCCCGAGCGTCAGCGTTCCCTGCACCACCAGGACGCTTGCGGCGGACAGCAGCACCCCCCACCCCAGCGTCGTGGCGAAGGCGGCGCTCATGACGCCATCGAGCAGGCTTTTCACCGCCAGGATTCTGTACGTCCCCGTCGTCGCGTCCTCGAAGCAGCCCAGCACCGCCATCGGCCCCACGCAGAACAGCAGGCTCGCCGTCACGAAGCCCTTGCTGAACGTGCCGGACTGCCCCCGGTTCAGCCGCCGCTCCGTCCATGCCCCCAGTCGATTGATCGCGCCGTCGATGTCCAGCAGTTCCCCCGCGATGCCGCCCCCCAGCAGCGAGCCGAGGACGACCAGGGCGCTGTGCGACTGCAGCGCGTTTTGGACGCCGAAGAACAGCGTCATCAGGCCGATGCCCGCCAGGGTCGTTTCCTGCATGCGCTGCGGGAACCGCGCCCCCAGCGCCCGGCCCAGCAGCGACCCGGCGGCGACCGCCCCGGCGTTGATCAGCGTCCCGATCATGACGAGGTCGCCGTGCAGACGATCAGTTGCTTCCTCGACGACGCCGTGAATGGCATTTCGTCGAAACTACCGTATTTGGCTTCGATGCGGAAACCGTTGTAGTGCAGCAGCGCATCGAGTTCCTGGGGGAAGTAGACGCGCATCGCAAGCTCAGCGATGTGTTCCTCGGATCGTCCCTCGATGCGGTAGAACCACCGGCTGCGGCTGATCTGCGCTGCCGTGTCGTAAGCGTTGCTCTCGGTTACGACGACTTCGCCCCGCCCATCCGGGTCCGGGTACTGCCCGATCGGGTGACGCTCCGCCGAGCCTCGCAGGAGCATCGGCAGGGACGGGTTGTAAAGGTCGATCACGAACCTCCCGCCGGGCGTCAGGTGCTCCCGCACGCAGGCGAAGCAGGCCTCGGCACTGGCGCGGCTCGTCAGATGCACGAGTGAATTGGCGGGGATAAAGATCAAGCCGAATTGATGACCAAGATCAAAGTCACGGCAGTCCCCCTCCACCCATCTGACGGAGACCTGGCGCGTGGAAGCTTTGGCTTGTGCCAAAGAAAGCATCATGGGAGAGATGTCGAGGCCGGTGACATCGACGCCCCGTTCCGCCAGGGGGATGGTCAAACGGCCCGTCCCGCAGCCGAGTTCCAGCACGGGCAGGCCTGCCGCTTGCGCCTGCCGGAGATAGAACTCCAAATCGTCCTGTCCGCCCGCATACGCCCCGAACAGCAGATCATAGGCGCGTGGGTCGTCATAAATTGTCGCGGGCAGAGGGTTGCTCATGCAGTCAGCCGTTTCACGCCCGGCACGCCCGGACGCAGGGTGAGGATCGTCAGTTCGGGGCGGGTGAGGAAGCGCAAGGCGAGGCCGCTGACGCCCAAACCGCGCGTGACGTAGAGCTGGGTGTGGCCCGGACGGATGCCGACGATGCGGCGCAACTTCTTCCCGGCGTAGTAGCCGTGGCTCATACGCCGGCCCAGGAGCGAGTGCGTGTACAGCGGGCCGAAGAAGGGCAGCGCGACCTGGCCGCCGTGGGTGTGGCCGGACAGGACCAGATCGACGCCCCGGAACACGGCCTCCGCGACGCCGTCCGGCGTGTGCATCAGCAGCAGGGTGCAGAGGTCAGCGGGGAGGCCGGCCAGCGCGTCGGCCAGCCGATCCTTGTCGTTGGTGGGGTCATCGACCCCGGCCAGGGCCAAGGTCGCGCCGCCGCGATGCAGCAGCGCGTGGGCGTTCATCAAGGGGACGATGCCGTGGGCGGCGAGCGTCCGGGCGAACTGATGGGGCCGGATGCCGTTTTTGTGCTCGGAGTTGCCGAAGATGGCGTACACTCCGTCGCGGGCGCGGAACGAGCGGGCCAGTTCCAGGAACGGCGGGATGCCCGCCGGCGTGTGGACCAGGTCACCCGTCACCACGACGAGGTCGGCGGGCGGCAGGGCGTCCAACATCCGGCCCACCAGGCGCTCGCGGCGGCCCATCCGGCGCGTGTGCAGGTCGGAGACTTGATAGATCGTGTAGGCGTCGAAAGCGGGCGGGAGACGGGGGATACGCAGCTCCAGGTGGACCGTCTCGACGGCATACGGCTCGACGCCGACGGCGTAGGCCAGCAGGCCGAGCGCCCCGGCGCCGAGTGCGCCCGTGACCTGGCCGCGCCGGCTCATGCGCCCATCACTTTCTTCTGGGCCACGCAGACCACGGAAACGCCGAACGGCAGGTTGAGGCGTCCGACCAGACGGCTCTCCCACTCGGACAGGGCCAACAGGGCGGCGTTGACGGGCCGTGAGAAGTTGACCAGGTTGGCCTTCTTCTCGCCGTCCACGCGCCGTTTGGGCAGGCGGTTGGAGATCTGGCGGTACGCCCAAATCGGCGGGAACAGGCCGGTGACGGTGTAGGACAGTTTGGGGACGGCCAAGCCGACGCGCTGGAACAGGTCTTTGAGGTGCGGGGCCGTGTAGCGGCGATAGTGGTGCAGCGCCTCGTCGTGCTCGCTCCAGAGCGACGGGAACGCCGGCACCGTCACGAACAACCGCCCGCCGGGCTTCAGCACGCGGCGAATCTCCGACGCGGCGGCTTTGTCGTCGTCGATGTGCTCGATGATGTCCATCGCCGTGACCACGTCGAACGAGTCGTCGGCGAACGGCAGGCGGCGCACGTCGGCGCGCGTCAGCGGGTAGTGGTCGCCGCGCTCGCGGCAGAACGCCAGGGCTTCGGGGGCGAAGTCCGCCCCGGTGACATCGCCGAAGGGGGCCAGCTCGTCCAGCATCGCCCCCGTGCCGCACCCGATGTCCAGAATCCGCAGGCCGCCGCCGCGCCCGTAGGTCTTTTCGAGCAGGGACGCGATCAGATGGCGCCGCGCGACGAACCACCAGTAGGCGTCCTCGAAGCGGTACATCCGCTCATATTCTTCGTGCTTCATGCGTGGAGGGTCTTAGACTTTCGGCGGGGACGAAGCGGGGACAGACGCGCCCGCCTCCCGCGATTTGAGGTCGCGGTGCAGCCAGCGCACGGTCGCCAGGTCGCAGAGCATCCGCGTCCCGTCGCGCAGCATGTTGACCTTGGAGCCGGGCTTGTGCGACCAGCGGATCGGCACCTCGGCGACCCGATAGCCCAGGCGTCCGGCGACCAGCAGCGCCTCGCTGTCGAAGGCGAACCCGTCCAGGCGGCAGCGGGAGAACACGTCCTGGGCGGCCTGCGCCGTGAAGATTTTGAAGCCGCACTGCGTATCGGCAATGCCCGGCACGGCCAGCAGGCGAACGGCCTTGTTGAAGCCGCGCCCGAGCATCTCACGGTACCACGGCTGATGCACCAGCAGGTTCGACTCGCGCAGCGGGCGCGACCCGATCCCGATGGGCGCGCGCCGGTCGCGCATGGCGGCCAGGATCACTTCGTACTCTCCCACAGGCGTCGCCAGGTCGGCGTCACAGAACAAGCGCCGGTCGCCCTGCGCGCGCAGCATCCCGAAGCGCACGGCGTAGCCCTTGCCCCGGTTGCCGCCGTACCCGAGGCACTTCACGCCAAGGCAGTGCGGCGCAGCCTCGTGGGCGGCGGCGAACTCCCCGACCAGTCGCGGCGTGGCGTCCCGGCTGCCGTCGTCCACCACCAGAATCTCGAAGTCCTCCCCGCGCCCGGCGAAGTGGTCGAAGGTCTCGGCCAGCGTCCCCGGCAGGCGTTGCTCCTCATTGAAGGCGGGTATAATGACGGACACAGACATCGCGCTTATTATGACGGCTCCGCCGGGCCAATGTCAAGGCGGCTTCCCAAGAAAGACACCACGCCCATGCCCCTGAACAGCCGGACCGCGCTGCTGGCGCTGGCCGACAACGACGCCGTGAAGGACATCCTGGTCCGCAACGGCATGTCCAAAGGCTTCGTCCGCCGCTTCGTCGCGGGCGAAACGCTGGCCGACGCCGTCGCGGCGGCCCAGACTTTGCAGACCGGGCACATCCGGGTCGCGCTCGATTTCCTGGGCGAGAACGTCCGCACCGAGTCCGAGGCGGCGGAGGCCGCGCAGGCTTACATCGCGACGCTGGACGCCATCGCGGACGCGAAACTGGCCGACTCGTACATCAGCGTCAAGCTGACGGCGCTGGGGCTGGATCTGGGCGACGGGGTCGCCGCCCGTCACCTGCGGCGGATTTTAGAGGCGGCCCAGGCGCACGACAATGCGTTCGTGCGCGTGGACATGGAAGGCTCGGCCTACACGCAGCGGACGCTCGACATCGTCCGGGCGGCGCACCAGGACTTCGCCGGCGTCGGCACGGTCCTCCAGTCCTATCTGCGCCGCACCGACGACGACGTGCAGCAGATGATCGCCGACGGCATCCGCGTCCGCTTGGTGAAGGGCGCCTACGCCGAGCCGCCCAGCGCCGCCTACCCGGACAAGGCCGACGTGGACGCCGCCTACGTCCGCCAGATGCAGGAGTTGCTGTTGCACGGCTTCCGGCCCGCCATCGCATCCCAGGACGAGAACATCCTCCGCAGGGCCAAGCGGTTCGTGCGCGAGCACGGCATCGACAACGACCGGTTCGAGTTCCAGATGCTGCTCGGCGTCCGGCGCGACCTCCAGGAAGGCCTGGCGTCCGAGGGCTACCACATGCGCGCGTATGTGCCGTTCGGGCGGACCTGGTACCCGTACTTCATGCGCCGCCTGGCCGAGCGGCCCGCCAACATCGGCTTCATCCTGAAGAACCTGGTGCGCCCGTGACCTCCGACTACGTCGACAACTGGGACCGCCTGCCCGCCGCCGTGCAGCAGGCCCTGGGGCCTATCATTGATCGCTTCGACGAGGCCGCCGACCTGCTGTTCGACCGCCGCCTCAACCTGTCCTTCGAGGCCGCCGTCAAAGAACTCTCCATCCCCGGCATCGTCGCCCTGACCGACGGCCTGCGCCGGCTGGGTCAACTCTTAGAACAGCGCGTCCGCGTTGCCGACGCCGCCGGGGGCGGATTGCTGTTCGACGACGCGCTGCCGCTGACGGCCTACGACCTGCCGCTGTACACGCCCTGCGTGTATCTGTCCCAACTGGCGCAGCACATGGACACGGAGAACGTGCGCGTCTGGAAGGAGACGACGGCGGAGGAGATCGTCGGCATCCTTTTGGTCATGGCCCGCTGCATCCGGCCCGACATCGAGGCGGCCCGCGTCTGCATCGCCGCCGTCCACGACATGGCGCATCTGTACCCCACGGCACGCGGCGTCCTGCGGGCGGAAGCGACCTTCCCCAACGCCGCCCACATCGCCGATGTGGCCCTGCAGCTGCTGAGCCGTCGGTAGGTACCCACCTCCTTGCTCCGGTCGTTCCTCCCTTCGCAGGGGTCCTCCCGGAGCGGGAGGACCCCTGCGGAGTGAGGC
>CAXUCQ010000038.1:0-7267 GCA_964249295.1 uncultured Armatimonadales bacterium
TCGCCCGCATGGTCAACCGTGTGCAAGAGTCGCTGCCCGCCGGCCACACGCTGTCCATCGGCACCTGCCTCCGCACCATGGAGATGCAGCGCGGCATCCGCGACAACTTCATCGGCGAGATGCGCGAGAAACACCCCGACTGGAGCAAGGCGACGTTGAACCGGATGCTGAACCGCATGGTCGCGCCGCCCGACGACGTGTCTCCGCCGCCGCACACCACGGGCGGGGCGCTGGATGTCGGCGTGTGCGGGCCGGACGGCCAGCCGCTGGACTTCCGCTCCCCCACCGAAGGCTGGGAGGGCGCCCCGACCTACTACCACAAGCTTTCCGAAACGGCCCGCGAGAACCGGCTGATGCTGATCGCGGCCATGGAGGGCGTCGGCCTGACCAATTATGTCGGCGAGTGGTGGCACTGGAGCTACGGCGACCAGGGCTGGGCGCTGCGCGTCGGCAACCCGGTCGCTTATTACGACGCCGTGGAAGTGGAAGACCCTGAGAGTCAGCGCATCCCCAAACCCGAAGAACCTCCCGCAGTTCAGTAGGTCCCCCAGGACTGAAGTCCTGGGCTGCTGAAGAACAGATTGCCCGCCCGTGAAGGCGTCGTAGTATCTCTTCTTGCGTCCGCGCCCTCCAAGTCCCTTCCAGGTCTGCCAATCTCGCCAGCATCATTTGCCGATGCAGAAGCGGGAAAATATCTCGCCGATGATGTCCTCCGTGGCCGTTTCGCCCGTGATCTCGCCCAGAGCGGTCAGCGCGCCCCGCACATCGACCGAGATGAAGTCCGCCGGCAGGCTCGCTGCCAGTGTCGCCTGCGCCTGCGCCAGAGCCGTCCGCGCGTCTTCCAGCGCCCTCCGGTGCCGGGCGTGCGTCACGACGGCGACCTCCGCCTGACTCGGGGCGGCGGTTCCGCCGGTCACGGCGTCCGAGATCGCGTCTTCCAGCGCGTCGATGTTCCAGCCCGTCGCCGCAGAAACAGGAATGCCTTCGGACGGGAGGGGGCGTCCTGCGGCCAAATCCCATTTGTTCCAGACGACGAGATGGGGGCGCCCGGAAACGTCGGCCCGCAGCTGCGCCTCCTCCAGCGTCTCGCCCAGGGTCGCGTCCAAAACGATCAGCACGAAATCCGCTTCCGCGATACTTTGGCGGGTGCGCTCGACGCCCAGCCGCTCGACTAAGTCTTCGGTCTCGCGCAGACCCGCCGTGTCCATCGCACGGATGGGGATGCCGCGCAGGTTGAGCGTTTCCTCGATCACGTCGCGCGTGGTCCCTGGGATGGGCGTGACGATGGCGCGGGCGGCCCGCAGGAGGGCGTTCAGGAGCGACGACTTGCCGACGTTGGGCCGGCCCGCCAGCACGAGTTTTAGCCCCTGCCGGTACAGAATGCCACGCTCCGCCGTTTGCAGCAGCGCCTCGGTTCCGGCCTCGGCGCGCGCCAGTTCGCCGGCACACAGGTCGGCGTCGAGTTCGCCGACGTCTTCGGGGAAGTCGATGGACGCCTCGATGCGCGCGAGCACCCCCAGCGCGATGTCGCGGATGCCTCTGACCTCCCGGCTCAGGCGTCCTTCGCCCTGTCGCCGGGCCAGGCGGTGGGCTTCTTCCGTCTGCGCGGCGATGATGTCCCCGACGGCCTCCGCCTGGGCCAAGTCCATCCTGCCGTTCAGGAACGCGCGCTGGGTGAACTCCCCGGGCCGGGCGAGGCGCGCGCCGGACTGGAGCAGACGCGCCAGGATGCCGCGCAGGGGGACCGGGCCGCCGTGACCCGAAATCTCCACCACGTCCTCTCCGGTGTAGGAACGGGGCGCGTGGAAGACCGCCAGCAGGACATCATCGATGGTGTCGCCGTTCGCCGCGACGACATGGGCGCGGTGCAGCGTGTGTCCTTTGTAGGATGCACAGGGCGTGTTCCGTGGACGCCGCGTGACGGCGTCGGTGACGGCGAACGCCTGCGGCCCGCTGACGCGAATTACGCCGATGCCGCCGACGCCGGGTGGGGTCGCCAGCGCGCAGATGGTATCCTCCGAATGAGATGGCATGACGGGATTATACCAGGGGCGTGACAGGCTGCCGTGCGGCCCCTTGCACTGCGCGGCATTGTCGTCTATAATGTCTGTGTGACAGACGGGCGAGGGGCTTATGGAATTCACTGTCAGGATCGAGAAAGAGCATCTGAGCACGGGAGACCCGGTTTATGTGGCGACGTGTCTGGAACTCGACGTCGCGGGCCAGGGCGACACGGTTGAGGAGGCAAAAGCCGCTGCGCGAGACGCTGTGATCGACATCATCGAAACAGCATCTCCGTCCGAACTCCGCAGACGTACACAGGGTTGAACCCCCCTCACGGAGGGCGGCAGGAGTCGCAGAATGTAGCGAAAACTTAAGACGGTGCCAACCCTTTGCTTCACATACTCTTTGATGCCGAGAGAAAAACAGCGTCTCTTTGTCATAATGACTTCGGGGTTATTAGAATTCTTGGCCTCGTCACACCGTCTGCGACTTTTTGCCGGGTCTTGTGTCTGATGGACTCGGGACACGTTTTACGAAAAAGGGAGAGTTTGTTTATGTTAGCCCGCCTGATGCGATACCTGAAGGGATTGTTCGGTGTCGGACTCGACAGAATGGAAGACCCGGAGATCCTGCTCGCCCAGGCGCAGCAGGAGATGAAGGAGAACCAGGCCAAGAACCGTGAGCGCGCCGTGCAGGCGATCACGCAGAAGAACAACCTGCAGGCCGAGGTCGACAAGACCCAGAAGATGGTCGCCAACTTGCAGGCCAAGGCCGAACTGGCCCTGAAGAACGGCGACCGCGATCTGGCGCGTCAACTGCTGGTCGAGAAACAGCAGTACGACTCGACGCTGACGACCATGAGCGCGTCCCTGCAGTCCGCGCAGGAGACCATCGAGACGATCAAGACGGCGATGCGGCGGGAGGAGGAGCGCATCCGCGCCAAGACCGCCCAGGCCATGGCCCTCAAGACACAGTGGAAGCAGAGCCAGATCGAAATCTCCATCAACAAAGCGATGGAGGGCATGACGACCGACGGCACCGATCAGGCCTTCGAGCGCGCCCAGAACAAGATCTCCAACGCCCGCAGCGAGAGCGCCGCCCGCACCGAACTGGCGAAGGAAAGCCTGACCGGGCGGTTGGCCGGCCTGGAAGACGTGCAGGCCCACAGCGCCGCCGATCTGGAACTGGCCCAATTGGAGCAGAAGATGGGCCTGGCGCCCGCCCCGCAGGCGGCGGCTCCCCGGACGCCGGCTACGTCGTCCGACATCGACCGGCAGCTGCAGGAACTGGAAGCCCGCGTCGGCGGCAACAACGGGACGTCCCCTTCGTAACGACGGAATGGGAAGGCTGTTATGAGTGACATTCCGCAGCGCGTCGTCCGTGTCGCCAGGGCGTATCTCGACGCCGCGCGGGACCGGCTGGGCGAGATCGATGCGCGGGCGCAGGAGGAACTGAGCCGTTCGCTCACCCACGACGATGTCCGCGTCCCGGACCCGCCGCCCGCGAGCAGCGACGACCCGATGGAGCGCGCCCGCGCCAAGATCGCCGCCGCGCAGGCGTCCATCACGGCGCGCGGCGAGTTGAGCGCGTCGCAGTTCCAGGCCGTTGTGCCGGGCAGTGTTGACTCCGCGCCGAACCCGGTGACGACGGCCTACAAGATCATCGGCGTTCCCGCAGGGTCGGACTTCGCCGCCGTGCAGCAGGCCGTGACCAAGCTGCGCGAGCGCTGCGCCCCCACCCGCTTCCCGGACGGCTCGGAAGAGCAGGCGGAGGCGAAGGTCATCCTTCAGCGGGTCGAGGAGGCGTATCAGATGCTGAGCAACACGCTGAACCCCGGCTCGGGCCGGTTCGACAAGCTGGAATTCTGAATGCACAGGGCGCGTCGGCGCACGGACGCCCCGATTCTCATGCCCCACTCTGATTTCATCGCATCTGATTTCCTCAAACTGGTCACGGACGCCCAGGCGTGCCGCCTGTGTCCGCGCATGGAAGGGCGACGGCGGGTGCTTTCTCACGCCAACGGGCCGCTCGATGCGCGCGTCGTCTTTGTCGCCGAAGCGCCCGGCAGGCTCGGAGGCGAGAAGGGCGGCGTCCCGCTGACCGGGGACGCTTCCGGGCGCAACTTCACGCGCTTTCTGGAGGCGGCCGGTCTGCGCCGCGAGGCCGTCTTCGTCACCAACGCCGCCCTGTGCAACCCGCAGACGCCGCGAGGCACCAACGCCCCGCCCTCACCGCAGGAACTGCGCCACTGCTCCCCCCTCCTCGCGCGTACTCTTGCCGTGCTGCGGCCCGCCGTTGTCGTCACGCTGGGGAACAAAGCGCTGTCGGCGCTGGCGCTGATCCGTCCCCACGCGATCACCCTGCGTGAACACGCGGCGACGCCGGTCGCCTGGAATGGGCATACGCTGTTCCCGATGTACCACCCGTCGCCCCAGGTCGTCGTCAGCCCGACGGGGCGCAGCCACGCCCGGCAGGAAGAAGATTACCGCGGCCTCAGAAGGCTCCTAGATCGTTCAATAGTCCATGCCGATCCTTGAGGAAGTGCCGGGCGCTTTGGAGCGGCCCAGCGGGTGCCGGGTCCGGGTCTGGCAGTCGGAGGATGGCCGCGAAACGACCCTGCTCATCCCGCCGCGCGACGCCCCCTGGTGGCTGCTGTTGGCGCTCGGCGCGTTGTGTTGCAACCTGCTGATCGTGCTGGCGACCGGCACGGCGCTGCTGCTGGCGCACCGCAGCATCCTGTTCATGACGCAGATCGCGCCGGGCGACGTGCCGCTGACGATGCGGCGATTCGCGCCCTGGTACGCCTTCGGCTGGGCGGTCCTGCTCACACTCGGATACGCACTTTTCGCCACCCTCGTGCGCCCCCTGCTCCTGCGCGAAACCCTCACCCTCCGGCCCGGCGGCATTGCCTGGGAGCGCCGCATCTGGCGCCGGCGCTTTTACGCGGAAATGCTCCTGTCGGAACTGCGCGGCTTTTCGCTGGAGCGTGACCCGCAGCGGCTGACGCCGAGCGTGCTGACGGTGCGTGGGCGCGTCGAGGCATGGACGATCGCCGAAGGTCTGGGCGAAGCGGACCGCGAGTGGCTGTCGTCGGTCGGGACGGCCCTGCTGCGGCAGTTATGACCCCGTCGGGCCGGCCCCGTCTCACGCGCGCCTCCCATCCCAACACTTTCCGCTTGCCCGGTTTACCCCCAAATTGTTCGTTGGTACAATCGCCTCGTCGTGAGATGGGGAAGGGTTGAACATTGGCCGACACACAGGACGCGCGCAAGATCGGGTTTGTTGGGCTGGGGAACATGGGCGGCCGCATGGCGGGCCGCCTGCTGGACGCCGGGTATGGGATGACGGTTTACAACCGCGAACGGGGCAAAACGGAGCCGTTCGCCCGGCGCGGCGCAGTCGTCGCGGGTTCGCTACAGGAGGCCGCAGCGGCGAGCGACGTCGTCATCACGATGGTTTCTAACGATGCCGCGCTGCACGCCGTCTTGTTTTCGGGAGACGGCGTCCTGGCGGGCATTTCGCCGGGCGCGACGCTGATCGACATGAGCAGCGTGTCGCCGGGAGCGGCCCGCGCCGCCGCACAGGCCGCCACCGACAGGGGAGCGCGGATGATCGACAGCCCCGTTTCGGGCAGCACGCCGCAGGCCGAACAAGGGACGCTGGCGATCCTGGTCGGCGGCGACAGGGCCGTGTTCGATGAGTGTGTGCCGATCCTGCAGCACATGGGCAAGGGCGTTTTCTACATGGGCGCATCGGGCATGGGCGCGACCATGAAGCTGGTCGTGAACACGCTGCTCGGGACGCAGCTGCAGACACTGGCAGAGGCCATGATCCTGGGCCTCAAAGCCGGATTGGACAAGGACACGCTGCTGGACACGCTGGGCCAAATGGCGCACGTTTCGCCCGGTCAGAAGCTGAAGATCGAGAACGTCCGCAAGGAGGAGTACCCGACACAGTTCCCCCTCGCCTTGATGTTCAAGGATTACGGCCTGATCGCCGATCTGGCGCGGCAGTTCAGCGTCCCCATGCCCGTCACCGCCGCCGCCCAGCAGGTCTGCGCCATCGAGCGCGCCCGCGACAAAGACGAAGACGTGTCCGCCGTCCTGCGGCTGATGGAGGAACTGGCGGGCCTGAGACAGCCAGGCTAGAACAGCAACAAGAAAGGCGACAAAGATGAGCGGACGATTACAGGACAAAGTGGCCGTAATCACCGGCGCGGGGACCGGCATCGGCGAGGCGACCGCGCACAAGTTCTCCAAGGAGGGCGCCAAGGTCGTCGTGGTCGGGCTGCCGGATGACCCGATCCAGGACGTGGCCGACGCGATCAACAAAAATGGCGGCGAGGCGATCTTTGTCGCGGGCGACATCGCCGAGGAGGCGCACGCGCAGGCAGCGGTCCAGGCCGCCCTCGACAAGTGGGGCAAGCTGGACATCCTCGTCAACGTCGCCGGGCAGTTCCTGACGCAAGCCGAAGTTGATAAGTATCCCATTGAGGATTTTGACAAGCTGACGCGCAACAACCTACGGACGGCGTTCCTGATGACGCGCTGCGCCATCCCGCACCTGCAGAAGACGCGCGGCAACGTCGTCTGCACCGGCAGCGAGGCCGGGTTCAACGGCCAGCCCAACAACTCGCCCTACGGCGGCACGAAGGCGTTCCTGCACTCGTTCATGATGGGCGTCGCCGTCGAGCAGGCCAAACACGGCGTCCGCGCCAACTGTGTCTGTCCCGGCGCCGTGGACACGGCCTGGACGCACAAAGAGACCGGTCCGATGGACAAGCAGACGGAGAAGATGACCGTGCAGGCCGAGGCCGTCGGGCGTCGCGGCACGCCCGAGGAGATCGCGAATGTCTTCGCGTTCATCACGTCGGACGAGGCGAGCTACGTCACGGGCGCGCTGTGGCTCGTCGACGGCGGCGTGACGCCGGCCAAGGGTCCCGTCGGCGATCAGGTGCCGTGGCTGCTCAAGCGTGAGCCGAAGGGCGAGCTGCATCTGGAGCACTCCCACGACGGCGAGGACAACAAAGAACTGCACGTCGTTAAGTAAGGACCAAACACGCGCTGTTTTAGAAAGAGGACTTGGAATGTCCGATCTAATTTCCGATTCGATTCACGACCCGTTGACGCGGCGCACCTTTCTGGCAGCGGCGGGTTCCGGCATTGTCGCCGCCTCCCTTGCGGCGGGCCAGGCGCCTGCCGGCGCGCAGGCCGCGCCCGGCCCAGCCCCGGCTCCCGACTGGCGTACGTAATCGTTAAAATCA
>CAXUCQ010000038.1:7277-13462 GCA_964249295.1 uncultured Armatimonadales bacterium
GGAGATGCTGCCGCTGCCGCCAGACCGGCGGATCTGTTTCGCCGTCGTAGGGCTGGGCAACCTCGCCATCCAGCACATCATCCCGGCGTTCGGCGAGTGTAAGAACGCCAAGTTGACGGCGCTGGTCAGCGGTGACGCGGCCAAAGCGGGCGAGGTCGCGCGGCAGCACGGCGTCCCAGCTCGGAGCGTTTATTCTTATCAGAACTACGACAGCATCCGGGAGAACCCGGACGTGCAGGTGATCTATGTCGTCCTGCCCAACGGCCTGCACCGCGAGTACACGGTGCGCGGCGCGCAGGCCGGGAAGCACATCCTGTGCGAGAAGCCGATGGCGACCAGCCCGGACGAGTGCGAGCAGATGATCGCGGCCTGCCGGAAGGCGGGCAAGAAGCTGATGATCGCGTACCGCATCCAGTACGAACCCAACAACCGCGCCGTTCGCCGGATGGTCCAGAACGGTCAGTTCGGCCCGGTCAAGTTCATCGAAGCCGTGAACGGCCAGAATCAAGGCGACCCGGAGCAGTGGCGACAGAAGAAGGCGCTGGCGGGCGGCGGCTCGCTGCCGGATGTCGGGCTGTACTGTCTGAACACCACGCGCTTTCTGCTGGGCGAAGAACCCGAAGAGGTCACCGCCACGACCTATAGTACACCCGGAGATCCGCGCTTCCGGGAAGTCGAAGAAACCGTGCTGTGGCAGATGCGCTTCCCCAGCGGCGTCCAGTCCAGCAACGTCAGCTTCTACGGCGCGCACGAGAGTCGGCGCTACCGGGTCCACGCCGTTTCGGGCTGGTTCGGCTTGGACCCGGCCTTCGCCTACGACAACCTGCGGATGGAGCGCTCCCACGCCGAAGGCGAGATGGAGGTTCGGGAAACGCCGTCGCTCAGCCCGAAAAACCAGTTCGCCCTGGAGATGGACCACATGGCGGAGTGCGTGATGCAGGGTAAAACGCCGTACACGCCGGGCGAAGAAGGCCTGCAGGACCACCGCATCATGGCCGCCATTTATGAGTCGGCGCAGAGCGGCAGGTCGGTCAAGCTGCCGCGCCTCCTGACCAAAGACACGTTCCGCGGCTCCGAGCCGACAGCATCGTAGAGTAGAAACCGAGACTTGATTCGCTATGGATTTCACACGCCAAGTAGGCATCGCGGCGACGCTCGCCGCCGCCTGTGTTCTGAACGCCCATGCCCAGACACTGCCCCGTGCCGCCGATTTCCCCGCCGCCGGAAGCACAGGCAACATCAAGCCCTTCGCAAGATTTTACGGCCCCACACCCATTGAGGTCGCCGTGTCGCCATCGCGCCGCGTCTTTCTGTCGTTCCCACGCGCTTTCGACCCCGGCCCGTTCTCCGTCAGCGAGGTCATCGACGGCCGGGCCGTCCCCTACCCCAATGCCGCGATCAACAAGCTCGACGGGCCGCAGGCGGACCGTCTCGTTTCCGTACAGGGCATGACCGTGGACGCCGACAACCGCCTGTGGCTGCTCGACACAGGCATCATCGGCACCAAGCCGGCGCAATACGGCGGGCCGAAGCTCGTGTGCGTCAATCTGGCGACGAACAAGATCGTCAAGAAGATCGTCTTCCCGCGCGACGTGGCCGGGCCGAACGCCTATCTCAACGACGTGCGCATCGATCTGGCCGTTGGCACGGCGGGGACGGCGTTCATCACCGACTCCTCCGAGAAGGGGCCGAACGGCATTGTCGTCGTCGATCTCGCGTCGGGCAAGAGCCTGCGGCGCTTGAACGACCACCCTTCGACCAAGTACGAGGTCAGCTTCATCCCCGTCGTGGAAGGCCAGCCGCTGCTCAAACGGATGCCCGGAAAGCCGCCCCAGCGCGACAAGACCGGCGCGGACGGGCTGACGCTCAGCGGGGACGGCAAGAACCTCTTTTTCGGCCCCAACGAGGGCCTGCGGCTGTACGCCATCGACGTCAAGACACTGGCCGACGTGACCAAGAGCGATGACGACGTCAACGCCGCCGTGAAGGACTTCGGCCCCAAGCCCGGCCCCGCCGACGGCATTGAGTCGGACACGGACAACCGCATCTACGTCACGGACTACGTCCACGACGCGATCTGGCGCCGCCTGCCCAGCAACAAGTACGAACTCGTGGCCCAGGACCCGCGCATGATCTGGCCGGATGCCATCGCGTTCGGCCCGGACGGGTATCTATACTTCACCGCCGACCAGTTGGACCGGCAGAAGAAGTACCACAACGGACACGACCTGCGCCGGCGTCCGATCACGCTGTTTCGGATGCGGACCGACTCCAAGCCGGTCCTGCTGAAATAGGAAGCGATAAAGGAGTAATCCCGTGAGTGACACATCTATCACCAAAGTAGACGCCGCCGAGGCCCCGCTGGGGAGCATGGGGCAGAAGTACCTGGCGTCGGGCAAGTCCATCGCGATGCGCCTGTGGGTCAGCGAGGAACCCGGCGACGCCAAAAAGCCGGTCGCCCGCGACTATGAGACCGTCGGCTACGTCCTCTCCGGGAAGGCCGAACTTGTCGCCGACGGCAAGCCGACCATGCTCGGCCCCGGCGATTCGTGGGTCGTCCCCAAGGGCGTTGAGCACACGTACAACATCATTTCGCTGTTCACGGCGCTGGAAGCGACGCACCCGCCCGCCCAGGAGAAGGACCGCGACAAGCCGTAGACTTTCGGCATCTTCGTGACGTGGGAGCGTCTTGAATGGCACAGCATCCCCGCAGGAGACGACGATGACACGCTCTAGAAAGAAGACATCGTGACAACGAACATCAAGATGATCGCGCCAGCCGCCGCCCTTGGGATGCTCGGCATTCTCGCCGGCGCACACGCGCAGGGCAATATGTCCACCGCCGCGACCGACAGGCAGTTCCTCCAAAAAAGCGCCCAGGGCAGCGTCGCCGACGAGGCCACGGCGGAACTGGGCATCCAGAAGGCGCAGGATAACACGGTCCAGCACTACGCGATCCGGGTCGTCGAGGACCACGCCCGGCTGAACATGCAGCTCCTCCTGCTGGCGCACACCCGCAACCTGACACTCCCTGTGACGATGGAGGGCAAAGACCAGGACACGCTGCAGGGCCTCATGGGCGAAAACGGGGCCGCTTTTGACCGCGCCTTTCTGCAGCAGGAGGTCAAAGTCAACGCGATGGATGTGCAGGACGCCCAGAAGGAACTCGGCGCGACGGCGGACCCGCAGGTGCGCGATTTCGTCCAGGAGTTCCTCAACACCGAGCAGGTCCATCTCGCCCAGGCCCGCGAGCTGCTGGCCAAGACGCAGAAGTAACGACGCATCAACGCAACACAGAAGGAAAGCAGCATGAAAGCAGTTGTCTGGCATGGCATCGGCGACATCCGCCTCGACGACGTCCCCGAGCCGACCATCCAAGAACCCACCGACGCCGTCGTGAGGCTCACGGCGAGCGCCATCTGCGGCACCGACCTGCACTTTGTCCGCGGGACGTTCGCGCCGATGGTGCCGGGGACCATCCTGGGCCATGAAGGCGTCGGCATCGTCGAGCAGGTCGGCAGCGACGTCCGCAACCTCAACATCGGCGACCGCGTCGTCATCGGCTCGACCATCGGCTGCGGCGCGTGTCCCCCCTGCCGCGCGGGCTATTATTCGCAGTGCGACACCGCGAACCCCAACGGCCCCGAAGCCGGCACCGCGTTTTTCGGCGGCCCCAAAGACAGCGGCCCGATCCAGGGCTTGCAGGCCGAGAAGGCGCGCATCCCGTTCGCCGCCGTGACGTGCGTCAAGCTGCCTGACAACGTCACCGATGACCAGGCCATCACGATCTCCGACATCTGGCCGACGGCCTACTTCGGCGCGGACCTGGCCGGCATCAAGCCCGGCCACGCCGTCGCCGTGTTCGGCTGCGGCCCCGTCGGGCAGTTCGTCATCGCCAGCGCGCAGAGCATGGGCGCGGGGCGCATCTTCGCCGTCGACGCGGTGCCGTCGCGCCTGGACATGGCCCGCAGGCAGGGCGCGGAGACGATCAACTTCGACCAGGAGGACCCGGTCGAGACCCTGAAGCGGCTGACGGGAGGCACCGGCCCCGACTGCGTCATCGACGCCGTCGGCGTGGACGCCTACCACGCGCATTCCGGCCCCGCCGCCGAGCAGGCCAAAGCCGAGGAAGAGCAGT
This sequence comes from uncultured Armatimonadales bacterium, assembly GCA_964249295.1. GTDB lineage: Bacteria > Armatimonadota > Armatimonadia > Armatimonadales > Capsulimonadaceae > CAZZVX01. The sequence goes on from CAXUCQ010000038.1 coordinate 11,416, forward strand.
TCCAGCAGGAGGTCCAAAAGATCGCCCCGGACGCCAAGCCGCACGACGGCAATTGGGTCCCCGGCAACGCCCCCAGTCAGGTCAGCGAATGGGCCGTCAAGGCGGTCGCTAAGGGCGGCACCATCTCCATCATCGGGGTCTACCCTCCCACGGACCAGTTCTTCCCCATCGGCGCGGCCATGAACAAGAACCTGACGATCCGCATGGGCAACTGCAACCACCGCAAGTACATCCCGCACCTGATCGATCTGGTCGCCAGCGGCACGGTCGATCCCAGCAAAGTGCTGACGGAGATCGAAGTCATGTCCGGCGCGATTGACGCCTACAAGGCTTTTGACCAGCGCCGGCCCGGCTGGATCAAGGTCGAACTGGTCCCAGGCGCCTGACCGGAGGGAAGGACGAAATCATGGCGAAAACGCTGACAGTGGTTGCGAAGTTTCAGGCGAAGCCCGGCATGGAAGACAAAGTCAAGCAAGGGCTTCTCGGCATGGTCGCCCCCTCCCGCCAGGACGCAGGGGTGATCAACTATGACATCTATCAGTCCAACGAAGACCAGTCCATCTTCTTTACCCATGAGAACTGGACCGGTCAGGACGCCCTCGACGCGCATATGCAGACGCCACACTTCAAGGCGCTGGCTGAGGAAAGCAGAGAAACTCTCGCCAAGCCGATAGAGATCAGCCTACTCGCCATGATCAGTGAACCGTCGGCCTGACGGCATGGGCCAGAGAAGTAAACCAGCCCCGGCAGGATTCTTCTGTCGGGGCTTCTTTGTTTCGCCAGAACCTGCTCTCTCCAGACAGCCGCTTCACTCAGCCGAGGAAGCCGTGGGCGAGGGACCACGCCTCGGCGGTCTGTGTGAACAGCTTCGCTACCGGGCTGGCCGCCTCCCAGGAGCGCACGCCCAGGCCCACGCGGAAGGGCATGGCGGGGGACAGCGGCAGCGACAGCAGCCCGTCCAGGTCATCGGGCAGCATCGCGCGCGGCATCAGGGTCACGCCCAGGCCGTCACGCACCATCAGGTAGATCGTGCGCGGGTCGCTGACCGTGTACTTGTACCAGAGCCGGGCGTCGGCCTGGCCGCTCTCCCGCAGGGCCTCCGCCACGAATCGGGAGCCGGAACGGGGCAGGATCAGCGGCTCACCGGCCAATGCCTGCGCGTCCACCCGCGCCGAACGTTGGAACCGGTGGCCCGCCGGGAAGACCACGCAGACCTCGTCCTGGACCAGCAGCCGGCTCTCGATGTCCGGGGTCGGGTGCCGCACGATCCCGATATCGACCACGCTCCCGGCCACCCACTCCTCGACCTCCTGCCCCGTTCCCTCGAAGAGCACCAGGTCGATCTGCGGGTACTGGCGCTGGAAGTCGTCCAGGATGCCGGCGAGCAGGCGGGCGGCCAGCGGGTAGGCGGCCCCGAACCGCATCCTGCCCACCGGCACCCCCCGCGCCGTGGCGGCGGCCTGCCGGATCGCCTCCAGCGAGGCCAGCGCCTCCCGCGCGTGGGTCAGCACGGCGTTCCCGACCGGCGTCAGCGAGACCCCCCGGCGGCCCCGCTCGACGAGCATCACGCCGAGTTCCTGTTCCATCTTGGCCAGGCCGTGGCTGACCGCCGACTGTGTCAGCCCAATTCGATCGGCGGCTTCGGAGAAATTCCCTGTCTCGACCAGGGCGACAAGGAGTTCGAGTTGACCGAGATTCACAGGACGTGCTCCCTCTGGTGAATACAATTCATAGAAGTATGACCGCAATGATTTGACATCATGTTACCCCACCGGCCATACTTTTGCACAATGGCAGGCGCGGCCCTGACGCCTTTGCCAAGGGACACGTTCCCGGAAGGAAACGAGACAGATGAGCAGCACGGAGCAGAAGACACCCGATATCAACCCCCGGCGCGAATTCCTGGCCCGCATGGCGACCGCCGGCCTGGGCGCCGCCGCGCTGGGGATGGCCGCCGCCGCCGGGGCCGCGACCGAGCCGCACCAGCCCGCCGCCGACACCGGCCACGACTACCCAATGGCCAAGCCGCACGCGATGACCGCCAAGC
>CAXUCQ010000039.1:0-2113 GCA_964249295.1 uncultured Armatimonadales bacterium
GGACGTGCCTCCTTCCAGCCGCCGCTCAATCGGCGATGCGTTGATCGACGCCCGGCAGCGCGTGTGGCCGTTGTGCGGCAGATCGAGTAGTCCGTCCACGTTGTCGAACTTGGACACGTAGCGCAGATAGCCGTGCTCGCGGGTGCCGAACCAGCGGATGCACTCGGACAGGCTGCCGGTCAGGTGCTCCAGGCTGAGCGGGTCGGTGTAGCAGGACACCTCGAACGACGTGCCGCGCTCCTCGTTGCGCCCGCCGCCGGGCGTCTCGTAGCGGGCCAGGTTCTCCAGGATGGCGGGCAGGTTGGCGAAGGCGCGGATCACGGGCGGCCCCGAAAGGCTGCCGGCCAGGTAGCAGTACTGGCAGTGGGCGGGACAGCCTTCGGCGATGTGGAACTGCCAGTCCGCGCTCGGGGGGATCGGCTGGAGCTTGAAGGCGCTCGGCGGCGCGGTCACGACGGCCAGCGTGCGCTTGGCGAGGTTGTAGGTCGCGCGCTCGTCCTCGCCGCGCAGCCCCGTCAGGCGGTGGGCGGACAGGACTTCACTCGGAATCTGCTGTGCTTGTACCCGGTCGTGAATCTGTCGACCCCACGGCTCGGCCAGGGCCGCCGGGGTGAACAGCGCGCGGCCCGGCTTCCACAGGCGCGGCTTGTGTGGGTCCGTGATGGAAATCAGATTCGGGTCGGAAACGGGACGGTCCAGTGTTGCGAGTGCCATGCAAATACAACACGTGGGAACGCCCAGGCGTTCCACAAACCTCTGTCAACAGCGAACAGCAACTGCTAAATATCCGCTAAATCTTCCACTCGCCGTTCTCCTGGATAAGATCGCCGTCGGCGTAGATCGCGCCGCCCTGGCGCAAGTCACAGATCATGTCCCAGTGCAGGGCGGACTGCACCTGGCCGCCGGTCATGGGGATGCTGGCCCCGACGGCCAGGTGGCACGTGCCGCCGATCTTTTCGTCGAAGAGGACGTTCCTGCTGAACGTCGGGATGTGGAAGTTGTTGCCGATGGCGAACTCGCCTAGGCGTCGCGCGCCGTCATCCATCGCGAACAGCTCGTCGAGCAGGGACTGACCCTGACGCGCCTCCCAGCGGGTGACGACGCCGTCCTCGAACCAGAGGTGTACGTCTTCCGCCTCCCGCCCGGCGTAGACCGTCGGGTAGGTGTAGCGGATGTGGCCGTTGGCTGAGGTTTCGAGGGGGCCGGTGAAGATCTCGCCGTCGGGGAAGTTGAGCCGCCCGTCGGCGTTGATCCAGGTCCGCCCCTCCGTGCGGACGCGGAGGTCCGTGTCGGGCGCGACCACGCGGATTTCACTGTGTCGGCTGAGGACTTCTTTGATCCGCTCCTGCTGCCCGGAAAAATCCCGCCACGCCTGCACGGGGTCGGGGATGTCCAGCAGCATGGCGTGGTACACAAACTCCTCGTAATCCGCCAGGGACATGTGCGCGTCCTGTGCGAGCGCGTGGACGGGGAACAGCGTGCCGCACCAGCGGATGTCCCGGCCTGCGGAGAAGGCGCGCGCGGCGAACCTCTGGCCGAGGGCAGTACGCGCCTTCTGAACCTGAGCCACGCGCGCGGGATCGACGCCCGACAGTTCCTGTGTGTTGCTGTCGCCCCAGATCGTCAACTGCGCGTCGATCTTTTCGACCTCGAACTCGGCCAGCGGCGAGACCCAGTCCAATCCTTCAAAGGGCGTCTCCTTGAGCAGTATCTCCTGGATGCCCGGCAGGGTCATCCGCAGGATGGGGTGGGCGCCCCGGCGGGCGGCCAGGCGGACCACCTCGCGCACCAGCGGCTCCGTGACCGTTTCGCCGGTGATGAGAAACAGGTCGCCTGGGCGAATCTCCAGGGAGTAATCGATGAGGACCTGAGCCAGTTTTTCGACACGCTGATCGGCCATGGACGCTTCTTTCTCGGGAGGGGCATCGAAACGCCTTCTGCCCAGGCAATAGTACCAGGATATGCAAAAATTATTCGCAGGCGTGTGGTTTTGGTTTAACCCGGACGAGTGAACGGTTATAATGAGCGTGTCAGAGATTCGCTCTGATGCAAGACAACTGTAACACTTGACACTTAAAACACGGAGGAGACGCCAGGATGGCGTCTGACGCAG
>CAXUCQ010000039.1:2213-6051 GCA_964249295.1 uncultured Armatimonadales bacterium
AAACTGCCCGGAGGACAAGGATGTTCTCCGGGCTTTTTCACGTCTATTCGACGCGCCACAGGAAATACAGGCCGAGCAGGCCGAACAGCAGGTCCGGCGACCAGGCGGCGAGGGCGGGCGAGAGTTTGCCCGACAGGCCCAGAAACTTGGTCAGCAGCAGCGTGTTCCAGGCGACCCACACCATGACGATGCTCAGGAAAATGCCCATGTACGCGCCCGTCTTGGCGAAGCGCAGCGCCAGCGGCGGCGCGCAGAGGGCGAAGGCGAGGCAGACGAACGGCAGGGCGTATTTGGCGTAGTAGCCGAAGGCGATGGCCCGGAACGTGTCCGTCCCGGACTGCCCGGTCGCGGCGAGGGCGTCCATCTGGCCGCCGAGTTGGGCGGACGTGAGTTCTTCCGGGGCGGTGGCCCCGCTCTCGGCCAGGTTCGTCAGCGGGACGCGCAGGTTGAGGACGGTCTGCTTGCCGGTGATCTCGTACTGCTCCGCGCCGTTGTGGTCGAGGACATGGGTGACGACGCCGCGCAGGGTCCAGATGTCGTGGCTGTACGTGGCCGTTTTCGCCGTCGTCAGGACGGGGAAGCCGTTCGGGTCCGTCGGGTTCTCATAGATCGTCACGCCCGCGAGCAGCAGTTTGTTCGGGTCGTTCCCGGCGTCTTTGGCGATCTGCCGGATGTGGAACGAGTAGTTCTGGAACGTAAAAACCTTGTCCTGGGAGACGGTCGGCGAGGCCTGGAGCGTGTAGGCCAGCATCGAGTCCATGGTTTCCTTCTGCTGGTGGAACGCTTCGGGGGCGATGGTGTCGCCGACCCAGAAAGAGAACAGCGTCGTCAGCGCGCCGATCACGATGATCGGCAGGAAGAAGCGGCGCAGCGAAACGCCGGCCATGCGGATCACCGTCACTTCCGAGTCGCGGGCGAAGCGGTTGACGGCCCAGGCGGCGGACAGGGCCATCCCGGCGGGCAGCGTCAGCGTCAGAACGGTCGGGATGTTGAAGACGACGATCTTGACCACGACCGGCAGCGGGATGCTGTACTGGACGATGGTCTGAATCAGCGGGAACAGCGTGTTGCCGACCAGCATCACGACGATCAGCATCACGCCGCCGAGGAACGGCAGCACCATCTCGCCCAACAGGTATCGGTCCAGTCGCTTCATGGTGTCTCTACGCGGCAACCTCTGCCCGACGTTTCAGGCCATTGGGGGCGGAACGGCTGACGCGCGGAGGAAAATAAAACGAGGAGTGTCACGCGGGTATAATCAGCCTGGACCGGGATGCCGAGTGCGCCCTTAGTCGCGGACCTCGACGCTCCAGTTCGTGATGTCTAAATCCGGCTCATTGACGGTGCGATACACCCCGTTACCTGCCTCGGCGACATCGCCGCCCGGCTCCAGATTTTTATCGGAGTTCTGGTAAATGCCGTTCTTGGTTGTAGAGATCGTGATGTAGTCGTTGATGCTGCCGACGCTGGACGAGTCGCCGAGGGCGTCGAAATACTTTGTCCCAGTGTAGTTCGGATCGACCGGGATGCTGTTTGTCGCGAGGAAGTTGATCTGGATATAGTTGATGCTGCCTGTGGGAACCGCCGCTGTCGCAAGGTCAGAAAGAGGAATCTGAAACTGCAAAGTATTGTTCGTGACAGATTCCTGGACAGGAACACCTAGGTACCCAGGCTGATCTAGGAGAGAAGCCGGATTAACGGCATAGACGCCGAACCCGCCCTGCGGCTGACTCGGGTCATAACGGACATACTGCGTCAGGCCGCCAGGCGAGGTCCGGCCTGTGGCAAAGCCGTTGCCCCACGGGATAGAGATTACTGGCACCGGGCCGTTGGACCCTGTTGAGTCGTTGGCGTTGTTGAAGAGCACAAAATAGAAGAACTGCGGGTTGATTGATCCGGCGACCGTCATCGTGATGATCAACTGCGGCCCCGCTGTGGAAGCGCCGGGCGGGGATTTTGCACAACTCAGCGGCAACAGGAGCAGCGCAAACACACCGACAAGACCGGCGCGGCGGATATGTATTCGCTTCATTGTTCGGTGCTAGACTTTCTGCCAAAGTCCCAGGGCTGAACCCCTGGGCTACAAAGAGCTTTCTGCCCGAGGGTAAGGGCGCAGGAGCGTTTGCTGGTCAATCCGGCGCCCTTACCCTCGGGCAGCACGCTTTTTCCAGCCCAGGGGTTCAGCCCTGGGGACTGCGGCACGAAGTCTATTATAGCAGGGTTTAGAGTTTATTGGCAATTACGAACGCTCCCCCCGTCAACATCCCGGCCCTGAAAGGGCCGGGAAAGCCCGCCGTGCGCCACGTCGGCCTTGCCGTCCTCTCCGGCCTGCTGCTGATCGGCGCGTTCCCGCACCTGGACTGGGGCTGGCTGGCCTGGGTGGCGCTGGTGCCGTTCCTGCTCACGTTCCCGCAGACACGCCTGCGCTCGGCGCTGGGCCTGGGCGCTCTGCTGGGAGTGGTCTTCTTCGGCGGGCTGCTGTACTGGATCGGCATCTTCGCCGCCCATGCGGTCGGCCCGGCGCTGGGCGTGCTGGCCCTGCTCATCATCTCCATCGTTCAGGGGGTGACGCTGATCGCGTTCGCGGCCCTCGCGTTCGGCCTGCGGGCGATGACGAACGTCTGGGCGTGGCGTCTCGGCGTCCCCGCCGCCTGGACGCTGCTGGAATGGACGCGGCAGCTCGGCATCCCCGGCATGGCGTGGGGCGATCTCGCGTACACGCAGCACGCGACACTGATCCCGCTGCAAACAACGAAGCTGGCCGGGGTCTGGGGATTGGGGTTTCTGATCGTCCTGGTCAACGTGGCCGTCGCGGAGGCGATTCAAGCCCGGCGTGTGACGAAATTCGCGGCGGCGACGGGGCTGGTGTTGATTGGCGCGCTGGGTTTCGGGGCGTGGACGCTGCGGACGGAGAATCTACAGCCCGCGTACAAGGCGGCGGCGCTGCAGGGGAACATCGAACAGGATGTCCCGCAGGACGCCGCGTATACACGGCGCGTCATGCAGACGTTCTCACGGCAGGAGCGTGAGGCGGCGAGGCAGGGCGCGGCGCTCACGGTCTGGCCGGAAACGGCGTTTCCGGGCTTCCTGCGCTACAGCGGGCCGCTGCTCAGCCAGGTCGCGGGGGACGCGGTGCGAAACCGGCAGACGGCTCTCGTCGCGAGCGTGGACGAGGCGGCGGGGTCGGCGGAGCCGACCAACACGCTGTTCCTGGTCACGCCGCAGGGGCGGATCGGCGGCGCGTACACCAAGCAGCGCCTGGTGCCGTTCGGGGAGTACGTGCCGTTCCGTCGGTACCTGCCGTTCCTGGAGCAGATGCACATGACGGAGCACGACTTCCAGCCCGGAGCGCCCGGACAGCCGCTGATGGACGCCGGAGCGCCCGTCGGCAGGATCGGCGCGGGCATCTGCTACGACTCGACCTACGGGCCGGTCCTGCGCGAGCAGACGGCGCGCGGGGCGGACCTGCTCGTGGTCTCGACCTACGACAACTGGTACGGGCGCACGGCGGCGGACCGGCAGCACGCGGCCATGTCCGCCGTGCGGGCGGCGGAGAACGACCGCTATCTCGTCCGGTGCGCGGCGGCGGGCGTCTCCCAGGTCATCGCCCCCACGGGGCGGGTCATCTCGGAGGCGGGATTGTACCGGCAGGCCGTGGTGATCGCCCCGGTCCAGTCCCGCGCCACGCGCACACTGTACGTCCGGTGGGGCGATTGGTTCATCCCGTTCAGCGCCGGACTCCTGCTGACGCTGCTTGTCGTCAGTGCTCGTGCTTGGAGAACTTCTCGTAGTTCGGGCCGCTGACGCCGCAATCCCGGTGCGAGTCGCCCCGGTACAC
>CAXUCQ010000039.1:6061-9442 GCA_964249295.1 uncultured Armatimonadales bacterium
CCCGGCGGGAACAGCGAAACGAATTGGAACACGCCCTGCTCGCCGGGGCGGAGCGCCCCCGACGAGACGAGGTACGCGGGCGCGTCCGGCTCGCCCACGGCGACCTCCCAGTGCAGCCGCGACCAGCCGCGCGGGACGCGCTTGTGCATCCAGAACCCGGACTCGGGGCCGCCACGGGACAGGCCGAAGGGCAGCGGGCGCGGCTGATAATCGGGCCGGAAATGGTACGGCCCCAGTCGTATCTTGGTGATCGCGGGCCGGCCCTCGTCGGCGCGCAGCGCCATCTCATAAAGGAAGCCGTCATTGCTCGCCGTGCAGGTGAGCATCGGGGCGACTTCGGGGATGATCATGCGGTTCCTCCGTCGGAAAAAAGCAGCAGGGCTGTCTCGTTATTATAGCATACAAGCCGGCCGTTCTCCAGATGCGTTGACTTTTCCGGGGCCGTGCTTTATAATCGGGTAGGAGACTGGGTATGGAACCGACAAATAACGCGACGGCATCGCTGGACCAGATCTGGACTCAGGTCTTCGATCTCGTCCGCCGCGAGATCGACATCGCAACGGTTTGGCTGGCGATGCAGGCCGTCAGGCCGCTCACCCTCGACGGCTCATTCTTCGTCGCGACCCTGCCGCCCGAAACGCAGTTCCTCGCGATCAACCTGCAAAGCGGCGAGGCGTCTCTGGCGATTGAAGACGCGCTCCAGCGGGTCACAGGGCGCGTGCTGGCGTTCCGCCTGATCGCCGGACAGACGCTGGCCGACTGGCAGCGCGAAAAGATGCAGTCCGACGTCGGCGCGGCGGGGGCGGCGACGGCTACGGCTCCGCCGCCACGGGCGACAACCTCTGCAGGCGACATCCCGCCTCCCGCCGCCAGGCCGGATCGCGAAGTCCTGCCGACCTGGGAAAAGCTCAACGAGCGACTCGTCCAGGGCATCAAGACGGCTCCACTGATGAAATACCCGCAGGGCCAGGCGCAGTACATCCTGACCTGCGTCACGCTGATCTCGGACACCATGGATCTGCTCATGCCGGGGCCGGGCCAGCCGCGCGACGAGGCCCAGGAACGGACGCTGGCGAAGACGCTGGAACGGCTGGGCAGCGTCGTCAACCTCGACCCCCTGTTCCTCGCCCTGGAACTGACCCGCCATCGGCAGGCAGCGGGCAAGGACGTCGCCTGAGACGTTACGCCATGAGCACACCCCGCGAAACGCGCAACCCGTGGCGGACACAGGGCAGCCGCAGCATCTACCATAATCCTTGGATTCGGGTGCGTGAAGATCACGTCATCCGCGCCGACGGCGGGCCGGGTATCTACGGCGTCGTCGAGTTCCAGTCCTACGCCCTCGGCGTCGTGCCGGTCACGCCGGAGGGCGACACGATTTTAGTCGGACAGTGGCGCTACCCGCTCGGCCTGTACTCCTGGGAAATCCCCGAAGGCGGCGGGGCGTTGGGGCTGCCGATGCTGGAAAGCGCCCAGCGGGAGTTGCTGGAAGAAACCGGCATCACGGCGGAAAGCTGGACGGATTTGGGGTCACTGCACCTGTCCAATTCCGTCACCAACGAGGAAGGCCGCGTTTACCTCGCCCAAAATCTGTCCTTCGGCGAAGCCGAACCCGAAGGCGATGAAGTCTTAGCCGTCAGGCGCGTCCCCCTGACGGAAGCCTACGCCATGGCGATGGACGGGCGCATCACGGACGGCCTGAGCATCATCGGTCTTTCCCGCGCAGTGCATCACTTGTCGGCGGAATAGACCTTCCTTGCTTTGGATGACTTTTCTTCCTTGCTTCACCCTGTCTCTCCTCAAGGGGAGATCAAGACGATACACGTCAGGCATCCGCTCCGAATCTCCCCTTGAGGGGAGACCCCAGCGAAGCAAGGAAGAGAGGCCGTAAACCCTAATTGACATACATCATAATCTGATGTATAATAGCACAATGAGCAGCGACAATGAACTGCGGAAGGGCAGCACGCCGACGTTGATCCTGGCGGTGCTGTCGGACGGCCCTCGGCACGGCTACGCCATCGCGCGGGAGATCGAGCGGCGCAGCGCCGAGGCGCTGAGGATGGGCGAGGGGGCGCTGTACCCCGCCCTGCGCGCCCTGGAGCGCGACGGCCTCGTCGTCAGCGAGTGGCAGACCCTGCCGAGCGGCCCGGCCCGGCGGACCTACACCCTGACGGACGCCGGGCAGGCGAAACTGGCCCACCAGATCGAAACCTGGCGCAAGTTCTCCCAGGCGGTCGGCCTGGTGATCGGAGACAACCCCCATGCACAGCCCACTTGACCACATGGAACTAGACACGTTTTTCAAGCATCTGAACGCGCCTCTGCGAACGATGCCGCCGCAGGAGCGGGCCGAAGTGCATCAGGAACTGCGGCAGCACCTGGACAGCCTCGTGGCGGCCTACGAGGAACTCGGCGCGTCGCGTGAGCAGGCCCTTGGATACGCCCTGCGCTCGTTCGGCGACCCACGCCGGATCGGCAGGCGGATGTATTGGGAGTGGTATCGGAGCCAGTGGCGCGGCGTCAGCGACGAGATGAAAGCCGTGCTTTCCATGCTCGGCCTGCTGACCGGGCTTTCCCTTTCGCTGCCGTTCCTGACGGCGCTCCTCTGCTTCTGGATACCGTATCAACTTTGGCATTGGACGCCGGACACGGGAAACTTTCTTATTGCCGTCCTTCTTCTCGGTGTCCCCGCCATTGCAGGACGTATCCTCGGTCGCGCACGTCCGAAACACGCCGTCAGCGGCGCTTTCTATGCGACGGTCGCGCTGACCTCCTTGCCGCTCTTGATGGGCCTGGTCAGCCTGCCCTGGACACGGGACTTCTCGCCATTCGGCAGCATCGCCCTGTGGGCCGGGTGCTGGCTGGCGTCGGGGTGTGGTGCCGCTCATATGAGCAGCCGGGGGCGTGACCGGCAAGAGAAGTTCCGGCGGATCGGTTTGAAGCTGTTCTGACCGCAACTCAACGGTCCCCGCAATAAAGGCCAGCGCAGGAAAAAGCCTTTCAGTCTCATCCCACGCCAACGGAAAGGACCTTGACAGCGAATGCCCCCGGAATCGCTAGCCATCGAAGCGACGAATGTCAGCAAATCCTATGGAACGCGGATTGGGGTCCAAGACGCCTCGCTGCGCGTGGAGCGCGGGAGCGTGTTCGGCCTGATCGGCCCGAATGGGGCCGGCAAGACGACGCTGCTCAGGATGCTCGTCGGCCTCGTCCGCCCGCCAGCCGGTCTTGGCCAGCACGAGATCGCCCACGCCGATGTTCTGACGCCCCCAGGTGTAGGCGACCAGGTTGATCGAAGCCGTCGCGTTGGCGGTGAAGATCGTCTCGGCCTCGGTGCTCCCGAGCCAGTCGGCGATCCGCCGGCGGGCGCCCTCGAAC
>CAXUCQ010000039.1:9452-13356 GCA_964249295.1 uncultured Armatimonadales bacterium
ACGACATCAAGCGCGAGTTCGAGCGCGCCATCGCACCTGTCGGGGCCATCATCGAGACACCGGAGATGTACAAGTACCTGACGGGCCGGCAGAATCTGCGTCAATTCGCCCGGATGCGAGCCGGCATCACGGAGGAGCAGATCGCCGACACCGTGCGCTTCGTCGGCCTGACGGACCGTATTGATGAACCCATCCCGCACTATTCTTTAGGGATGCGGCAGCGCCTGGGCATCGCACAGGCGCTCCTGCACCGCCCGCGATTGCTAATCCTGGATGAGCCGACCAATGGCCTGGACCCGGCGGGGATGCAGGAACTGCGCCATATGGTGCGCCGCCTCGCCGACGAGCAAGGCGTGGCCGTTCTGATCTCCAGCCATCTGCTCCACGACGTACAGGCGGTGTGCGACACCCTCGCAGTGATGAAGCAAGGCCAGGTCATCGCGACCGGCGACGTCGCCTCATTCACACAGCACGACATCCCCTCTTACCGTTTCACCGTCAGCGACCCGGACCGAGCGGCGACTCTGAGCGCCGGCCAAGGCTGGCGTGTGGTGGATGGTGGAACGGACTCGACACTGACGGTCCAGGCAGACCAGGATGCGGGCGAGTTGAACGAACTGCTGGTCCGGTCGGGCGTGCGCGTGTCCCGCATCGAACCCGTCCGTCACACGCTGGAAGAAGCATTTCTGAAGATGACGGAACACGAGGAGTTTGGGGACCTGAAAACACCATGATGTCCCTGCTGCGTAACGAGTTGGAAAAGATTATCTACCAGCGCCGCTTTCTCGTCGTTCTCGGCGTTTATGCGGTTCTGGCGGCTATGATCGCCTTGCTCACGAGGGGGGACGTCGCATCGTTCCGAGACACGGCGGCCTCGGCCTCTTCCGAATGGGTCATGGGCGGTTATGCCCAGTTCCTGATTCCGTTTCTGGTCGCGCTGATGGTCGGGGACATTGTCGCGGGCGAAATCTCCACTGGGACCATAAAACTCCTCCTCGTCCGACCCGTCCGGCGCGGGAAGATTTGGGTGAGCAAGTTCCTCGCCGCGTTTCTCGCGGGCGCAGCGACGGTCCTGTATCTTGAACTGTGTATGTACGTCGCCCTTGGTCTCACACTCGGCTTCGGCTCCTGGAGTGCCGCCCCGTCTGCGGGCCTGAAGACCACTTACGCGACGGCGTGGGCCTTAACCTGGCGCGCGTTCGCCCTGGAGATGCTCGCCCTGGCCGCCTTTGTCAGTCTCTTCCTGCTCGTGTCAAGTGTCGTGAGCAGCGGGGGTGGCGCAACCGGCATCTGCACCGGCCTGGTCGTGCTCGGTGTCATCATCATAAACAGCGGCTCGCACGCAGTCTGGATCGGGCTTTCGCCGTTCCCTCATTTCGGGATCGCGGGCCATCTGACCTCGACATTTCCTCTGCCCCGATGTTCGCTGAGGCAGAGTGTTGTTGTCCTGTGCGGATGGACAGCCCTCTTCAACGGACTCGGTCTCTGGTCCTTTATCCGTCGGGACATCGTGACTTAGACGGCCTGCGAAGAGAAGGAGAACGCCATGAAGCGCTGCTTGTCCGTCCTGGCTCTCATGCTAGCGTTGTTGCCAGAGATGCCGTTCTGTGCGGCGGACGACACGAGCGTGGCGGCGATCCGCGCCCAGTACGCCAAAATGGACGCCGGCTCGAACACCGGCGACGTGTCCGTGTTCGACCAGGTCTGCGCGCCCGACTGCCGCTTCCTCCAGCCGGGGGAGCCGCCGAGCGATCTGGCAGCCTTTAAGAAGACTCTCCAGCAGGTGTTCCCCCAGTGGCGCGGCTTCCGAACGAAGACGCAAATCGACTCACTGACCGTCAGCGGCCCCACGGCGACCGCGCTGACCACCCAGACGACCGACGGCGTGTTCGCGGGCAGGCCGCTCCATGACGTCGGCAAGTCGCGCGACACCTGGGCGCTGACGGCGCAGGGCTGGCGCTTACAATCGTCTGAAACGCTGTCGGATCAGATGACGCCGGGTGCCGTCACGGCCCCGCCGGGCGATGCCCAGGCCGATGCCGCCGTCGTCCGGCAGATCAAAGCCCAGGCCGTGCCGCTCGCGACCGTCGTGCCCGGTCACGGCCTGGCGGACCTGATGCCCCTGGCGCAGAGCCTGAGCGACGCCCGTGTCGTCGCGCTGGGCGAGGCGAGCCACGGGACGCGGGAGTTCTTCCAGATGAAGCACCGGCTTCTGGAATTCCTGGTCGAGAAGCAGGGCTTCACGGTCTTCGCCATGGAGGCGAATTGGCCGGAAACGCAGGCCGTGGACCGCTACATCAAGACGGGCCGGGGCGACCCGCGCCGCGCACTGGCCGGGCTGTACTTATGGACCTGGAACACGCAGGAAGTGCTCGATCTGATCGAGTGGATGCGGGCGTACAACGCCGCCCCCGGCAAACACGCGACCTTGAGTTTTACCGGGTTCGATATGCAGTTCCCGGATGTCGCCGTGCGCCGGGTGACGGCGTATCTGGCCCGCGTCAGCCCCGCTTCGGCGCCCAAAGCCACTGCCGCCTATGCACCCCTGCTGGCCTGGGAGCGGAAGCGCGGGGACGCCATGAGCGTCACGGCCCCGCCCGCCGTCGCGAAGGGTTGCACCGGCGGCGCGGACGACGTGCTGGCGATGCTGGACGCCCACCGGGCGGCGTATGAGCAGGCCACGTCCCCACAGGCGTTCCGGGACGCGCGGCAGAACGCGCAGGTCGTGTCTCAGGCGGCGCATGAAATGACGGCCCCTTCCCTGGTCGAACAACTCGGCGCGCGGGACCGCGCCATGGCCGACAACGTCGACTGGCTCGCCCGGACGGCCTATCCGGGCCAGAAGATCGTCCTGTGGGCGCACAATGGCCATGTCGGCGACGGCCAGATCATGGGACAGCCGGCCATGGGGACTTATCTGCGCCGCGCGTTCGGCTCGCGGTTGTACACCGTCGGGTTCGCGTTCAACCGGGGCGAAATCCGGGCCGTCCCCATCGTTGACCAGAAAATGAGCGGAGCGGACCGGCCGCTGCCGGTGCCGCCCGCCCCCGCAGGCAGCGGGGACGCCCTGCTGCACGCGGTCGGCGAGCCCCTGTTCCTGCTGGACTTCCACAGGGTCACTCCGGCGTCGCCGCTCGGGCAATGGCTGACACAGTCGCACCCGTTCCGTATGCCGGGCGCCGCGTGGGACCCGGACCCGACCCAGGCGGCCCTCGTGGAAGACCCCATGCCGCTGCGGCCCACCTACGACGCCCTGATCTACGTGGAGGAAAGCCACGCTACGCAGTCGCTGGCGAAACCCCTTGCCGTTGCGCCTCCGGTCCCCTCCGTCCCTGGCTGGAAGATGCTCGGTGGCGGCGCAGACTTCGCGATCACCCGCGAGGCGACCAACGCGCATGGAGGCCGGGCGTGCGTCCACATCCGGTCCGTCGTGGATGAGCCGCAGGGCTTCGCCGGCATCGGCCAGGCCATCCGCGCCGACGCCTACCAGGGCAAGCGCATCCGGCTGTCCGGCTACCTCAGGACACGGAACGTGGCGGGGCAGGCGACGCTCTGGATGCGGGTGGACGGCCTGGCCGGGACGCTGCAGCTCGACAACATGACGGGTCGTGGGGTGATGGGGACGACAGACTGGACGCGGTTCGCGATCGTTCTGGACGTGCCGGCGGAAAGTGTCAGCCTCCACTACGGCGCCCTGCTGAGCGGTCCGGGCGAGGCCTGGGTGGACGACCTGGCGCTGGAAACGGTCGATCCTGCCGCCGTGGCTGTGACCGCCCCGCCGGACGGCGCGCAGCCGTTCGAGGGCGCGGACATCGCGGCAGCGAAGAAGCGCAATGCGGCACTGCCCGCCGCGCCTGTCAACATGGGTTTCGAGGCAGATCATTGAGCCGAACGATCGCTACAC
>CAXUCQ010000040.1:0-4504 GCA_964249295.1 uncultured Armatimonadales bacterium
GCCGGGACACAGGGCGGCGCGGCTGCCGGAGTCGGAGACGCGAGTCAGTCCTCGAGCGGCGTATCCTCTTCGACGGGCGGTGTGGGAAACACGGCAGGGCAGGCGGGTTCATCGAACTCTTCCTCACAGAGCGCCGGTCAGCCAGGCGTCTCGGGACAGGCCGCAGGGAATTTGCCGCTCAACAACGCGAACCAGCGATCCGTCTACGACCTCGGCCAGACCGTCGCCGCAGCCCTCGCCAGCAGCAGCGATCTCGAGGTGGCGGCTCGCAACATCCAGATAGACCGGGCGCGCGCGGACGAAGCCGCCGCTGCGGGCAGGCCGAACGTGAGTGCCAGCGGACGAGCGACACGCTTTGACAAAGCGACCGAAGTCAGCCTCGGCGGCCCACCTATTGTCGTCACTCCGGTCCACACGGAACAGCTCTCGCTCAACCTTTCAGACCGCCTCGACATCACCGGCCAAATCCGGGCGGCCACGGACCAGGCGCGGCTCCAGAGCCTGGCGGACCAGTTCACCTACGAGTACGTCCGTGACCAGCGCATCCTGCGCGCAAAAACCATCTATTTCGATCTTCTGCGCGCCCAGCATGAGGTTCAGGTCGCGGACGCTTCTCTCAGGACGGCCCAGCGGCAGCTCCTCGACGCGCAGAACCTCAACGCGGCCCAGGTCGGCCAGAAGATAGACGTCTACCGCGCCGCGACCCAGGTCGCGAACGCGCAGCAGCAACTGACGTCCGCTCAGAACAACTTGGACATTTCGCGCGCGGATTTCAATGACCTAGTGGGTCGGTCGCTGCCCCTCCCCGTCGTCGTCATCGACATCCCCGGCGTGAACGTCGGCGTGGATGTGAGCAGTACGGCAGGGGTCGGCGTTCCGGGCGGGCAGGCCTTCACGCCGTTCCGCGTGCCGCCGGGCGACATCAGCGGGATCAACATCGATGACAGCCTGAACACAGCCTTCGCCCGCCGCCCCGAGAT
This sequence comes from uncultured Armatimonadales bacterium, assembly GCA_964249295.1. Taxonomy (GTDB): domain Bacteria; phylum Armatimonadota; class Armatimonadia; order Armatimonadales; family Capsulimonadaceae; genus CAZZVX01. The sequence goes on from CAXUCQ010000040.1 coordinate 981, forward strand.
CCTGGCGAATCAGGTCAACATCCGAGTCGCCCAGGTCGGCGTGACGCTCGCGCGGGCCGGTCTGCAGCCGACCCTCGCCGTCGACGCCATCGGCAATTATTTCCCGACGACCTCATTCCAGAACATCCGCCGTCGTGAGGCGCAGGTCACGGCGACGCTGAACATCCCGCTCTATGACGCCGGTCTGACACGCGACCGGGTCCAGGAAGCGCGGCTGCGGACGCAGAACGCTCAGACGACGTTGGAATCCTCACGCTCGGATGTGGCGCTGGATGTCCGTCAGTCGTATCTTAACTTGCTGACGTCGGCGCGGCAGATCGACGCCGCCAACACCGCGCTGCAGGAGGCCATCGCCGCGCGCCAGTTGGCCCAGGTGCGCTACGAAGGGCAGGTCGGCACCTATCTGGAGGTCACCGACGCGCAGTCGGCGCTGGTGCAGGCGGAGAACAGCCAGGTCGATGCCGTCTACAATTATCTGGTTTCGAGAGCACAGTTCGAGAACTCGATCGGAGTCCCACGCACTCAGTAGTCTATACTCAAGAAAAAACATTTTCCGGTAGGAAGGAAGTGAATGACATGGCAGAAGAGCAGAAGTCCTCACAGCCGGGGGCGGGGAAAAAAGACGAGCCGAAGTTCTCCCCCAATGGGAACGGTCAAGCGCCCGGTGGCGACGGACACGGCCAGACGAAGTACGCCCCGCCGAAGTCTGAGAACGAAGGAAAAGACGGCGGCGAACCGGGCAAGGGCGCTGAAGACAGGAAGCCGACGGCGAACCCTCGCAAGACGCTGATTCTCGGACTGATCGGGGTGATCGCCTTCGTTCTGGCCTTGATCTGGGGCATCAACTATTTCCACTACGCCAAGACGCACGTCAGCACGGATGACGCCTACGTCACCGGCAACCTGGTCAACGTCAGCCCGATCATCAGCGGCACCCTGAATCAACTGACAGTCGAAGAGGGCAACGTGGTGAAACAGGGGCAGTTGATCGCCCGGATCGAAGACTCAGGCCCGCAGGCGGCATTGCGACAGGCGCAGGCCGCCTACGCATCGGCACAGTCACAGATCCCCCAGGCCCGCCTCAACCTGGCCTATGAGCAGCAGGCCACGGACGCCTCGATCCGCAAGGCAGAGTCCGAGATCGGCGCTCAGGACGCCAAGACGGCGGGCGCGCAGCGACAGGTCATCCTGAGCGCCGCGACGGTCCGCAACCAGGTCGATCAGGCGCAAAGCGAGGTCGCCCAGGCACAGGCCCAGGCCGCCAGCGCCCAGGCGCAGGTCCGCACGGCGCAGGCCGGGGTGGACGCACAGCGCCAGGCCGTGCAGACGGCGCAGCGCGCCGCGAACGCCGCGGCAGCCCAGATCGCCGCCGCCAAGGCGAACTCGGACAAGGCCCTCCGCGATCAGACCCGCTACGCCGTCCTGGTCGAGCAGCAGGCGGTGACGCAGCAGCAGTACGACGCCGCGTCAGCCGCCGCCGTCGGCGCCCAATCGCAGCTTGAAGCCACGCGGCAGCAGTCCGGGCAGGCGCTGAGCCAGGTGGCGACGGCCCGAGCCAACGTCGAGCAGGCTCTGGCCCAGCTCAAAGCCGCCCAGCGCAACGCCGACGCGGTCGAGCAGCAGGTGGAAGTCGCCCGCGCCGGCCTGAACCTTGCCCGCGCCAATCTCGCGCAGATCCCCATCCAGCAGACCAACGTCGCCAACAACCTGCAGCAAGGCGGGCAGGCACAGGCGGATCTCGCCACCGCCCTCGCGGGCCGTCAGCAGGTCGCTCTGCGCCAGAAGCAAATACTCACTTATGAGGCGGATGCTCTGCAGGCCAAGGCTTCCCTCGCCAACGCGCAGGTCACAGAAGGGGACACGTACATCTACGCCCCGACAAACGGCCAGGTCGTCCGCAAAGCGGTCAACATCGGCGCTTCCCTTTCACCGGGACAGACCATCGTGACCCTGACGGCGGGCGACGAAGTCTGGGTGACGGCGAACTTCAAAGAAACGCAGTTGACCGATGCTCGCATCGGCCAGCCTGCCGAAGTCGAAGTGGATCGCTTCCCTGGGAAGATCTTCAAAGGCCGCGTCCAGGCTATCGAAGAAGCCACGGGAGCCTCGACGGCCTTGCTGCCGCCTGACAACGCCACGGGCAACTTCACCAAGGTCGTCCAGCGAGTCCCGGTCCGAATCCAGCTCATTCCGGCTTCCAACAACGACGACCTCAAGTACGCGCGGGCCGCCGACATCCAGAATCTGGGCCAGGGCCTCTCGGTCACGGCAACGATCGACACGGAGAACGCACGGCACTGAGCGTTGAACAACACCGAACACAATGGGGCGCCGCATGATGCGGCGCCCCTTTTTCCACATTGCTTCCAATTGGTAGCCGTCAGTCTTTGGCCGGTGGCATGCTTCGGTCGGAAAGACGGATTGTGACTTGAGCCAGCGCGTCACTGAGTTGCTGCGCCGTCACAGGTTCCGTCCCCCTACCGTGTAAGATGGGTGAGGCGTCGGGGAGAAAGCCGTTTCTGGAGAGGTCCGCGATGGCGACTTTGACCGCTGGTGAAGCGCCCGGCGAGGTGACCGCACTTGTCTGTGGTTTGGAGTCATGAAGCGACTTGCGGCCCGCCTCGATGTAGTGTATGAAACGGTCCAGCGCAACGGCCAGTTCATACCGCGTGACGACTTTGCCGCCCTGAAAACCACCGCCTGGCCCGGCGGACATGATCTTTTTGTCCACGACGCTTCTGACGGCGGAAGCCGCCCAGTGACCCGTCGGCACATCCCGCAGGGGCGCGGCCGAAGCGACGGCCGTGCCGCCGATGATGAACGCAAGGCTGGACAGGAGCAGGGATGTTTTCTTCATGGCGTCCTAGGCGGCGACCGGCGTGTAAGCGTCATCGGAGGGGAGCCTGCGGTTCTCCAGGGCTTTCCCCGTTCCCAAGGCAACGCACGAGAGTGGGTCCTTGGCGACGTAGGTCGGGACGCGCGTCGCGTCGGAAATGAGCGTGTCCAGTCCGCGCAGCAGGGCCGTGCCGCCGGTCAGCACGATGCCGCGTTCGATGATGTCGGATGCGAGTTCCGGCGGCGTCTTTTCCAGGACATTCTTGACGCGGCCGACGATCTGGCTGATCGGCTCCATCATGCACTCCCGTATTTCTTCGGAGGAGACGGAGACCGTCTGCGGCAGGCCGCTCAACTGGTCACGCCCGCGCACCTCCATCGTCATTTCTTCACCCTGAGGCGTGACGCTGCCGATCATGACTTTGATCTCCTCCGCCGTGCGCTCCCCGACCATCAGGTTGTACGCCGAACGGATGTGGCGGGCGATGACTTCATCGAGCTTCATGCCGCCCACGCGCAGGCTGCGCGCCAGCACGATGCCGTCCAGCGACAGCACGGCGATGTCGGTCGTCCCACCGCCGATGTCGACCACCATGTTGCCGCCGGGCGCGGCGATCGGCATGCCGGCGCCGAGGGCGGCGGCTTTGGCCTCTTCAATCGTCCACGCCTCCCCTGCCCCCGCCGCCAGC
>CAXUCQ010000040.1:4514-13284 GCA_964249295.1 uncultured Armatimonadales bacterium
TCTCGACGCTCGTGACCCCGGACGGCACGGCCAGTAGGACGCGGGGACGGAAGACCCGCTTGACGCCGCACACCTGGCGGAAGATGTACTCCAGCATCCGTTGCGTCGTGGTGTAGTCGGCGATGACGCCGTCCGTCATGGGACGCACGGCGGCGATGTTGACGGGGGTCTTGCCCAGCATCTCGCGGGCCTTCTCCCCCACCGCCCGGACATTGCGCGTCCCGACGTCCATGGCGACGACGGACGGCTCGCGCATGATGATGCCTTTGCCGCGCACATAGACCAGGACGTTCGTCGTCCCGAGGTCGATCCCGATTTCTTGGCTTAGACGGAACACGCAGCCGCCTTTTCAACTTTCAAGGCATCAGTTTTTTTTTCCGTGCGCCAGACTTCGGCGCCTAGGCTCTGCAGCTTCCCGACGAAGTCTTCATAGCCGCGGTCCAGGTATTGGATGCCGCTGATCTCCGTCTGTCCCTCGGCGGCGAGACCGGCCAGGACCAGAGCCGCCGTGGCCCGCAGGTCGGACCCCGCGACAGGCGCTCCGGTCAGACGCGGGACGCCGACGATCAGCGCGGCGTTGGCCTCCGTCTTGATGTCGGCCCCCATCCGCGCCAACTCGTCGATGTACTTGAAGCGCCGCTCGTACACGGTTTCCGTGATCACGGATGTCCCCTGCGCCAGTGTCAGCAGAGCCGCGAAGGGGGGCTGCATGTCGGTCGGGAAGCCTGGGTGCGGGCTGGCCTTGACCGTCGTCGCCGTCAGTGTCCGGCCTTTCGGCAGACGGACGCGGACGCCGTCATCATCGAAGCGCACTTCGACGCCGACCTCGACCAGCTTCCGCGAGACCGGGAGGACATGGTCTTCCATCGCCCCTCGGATGTACAGATCGCCGCCGGTGATCGCCGCCGCGACGGCGAACGTGCCGGCCTCGATGCGATCCGTGTCGACGGTGAACTCCGTCCCATGAAGAGCAGACACGCCCTCGATCATAATCTCTTTCGTACCGGCGCCCCGGACCTTGGCGCCCATCGCATTCAGGATGTTGGCCGTGGCGACGACGTCCGGCTCTTCCGCCGCGTTGGTGATCGTGGTGACGCCGTCCGCCAGGACGGCGGCCGTCATCAGGTGTGTCGTCGCCCCGACGCTGGGGAAGTCCAGATACACGGTCACGCCGCGCAGGCCTCGGGGCGCATCGGCCTGAACCATGCCGTGCTCCACAACAGAAGCAGCCCCGAGTCGTTCCAGGCCTTTCAGGTGGTAGTCAACGGGGCGGGCGCCGATGTCGCACCCGCCGGGCAGGGCGACACGAGCCTTGCCGAAGCGGGCGACCAAGGGTCCGAGGACCGAAAACGACGCCCGCATCTTTTTGATCAGCTCGTAGGGGGCTTCGTAGGTTGTCAGGTCTGTGGCGTCGAGCGTGACCGTGGTCGGTTCCGTCCAGGTGGCGCGGACGCCGAGGTGCCGGAGCATCTCCAGCATGGTCATGACGTCACTGATCTTGGGGACGTTCTTGAGAACTGTCTGACCTGTCGAGGGTAACAGTGTGGCGGCCAAGATCGCCAGGGTGGCGTTCTTGCTGCCGCTCAGGCGGACCTCGCCTTCGAGGCGATTGCCCCCGACCGTGAATATTCTCTGCAATTGTGTGTCCTCCTGCGGGTGTGCGCGCAGTCGCCGGCGACTCAGACAGGCCGTCGGTCTCTTACATAACTGCTCTTAGTATACAGGAGTTGCGGAATGATGTCAACCGCCGGTTACATGGCTTTCAGCCAAATTTCTGTGCAGCACGGGGGTGTAGATCGGGTACGCTCAGGATGTAAGAAAGGGGAAACAGCTCAATGAGCAGCAGACCGATGGAGACGAGTGAGAGGCTGGTGTACGAACCGCTCCGACAAGATCATGCTTTCGAACTGATCAATGCGCTGACCGATCCTCGCGTGTACCGATACATCGAAGGCCCCTACCCTTCCACCTATGAGCTGTTGACCGACCAGTTCGCGTTCATGACGGCCGGCCCGCCGGAGCACAAGCGCCATGAGCGTTGGTGGAACTTCGTGGTGCGTCTCGGCCCGTTCGGACAGCCCATCGGACGCCTGGAAGCGACGCTGGTCGATGACTGGGCGGAAGTCGCCTACCTGTTCGGGCCGGAGTACTGGGGACGCGGGTACGCGACGGAGGCTCTGGCCTGGCTGCACGGTCAGCTCTGGGCAGACCACACAGCCTTGCACTGGTGGGCATCGGTCTGTCCGGGCAACGATCGGTCGGTCAGAACACTGACGCGGGCTGGTTACGAAGAGGTCACCTCCGGGTGGCCCGCGCTGACGAGCTATGACCCTGGGGATCGGGTATTTCGGCGTCCGGCAGGTCCTGCATGATGAGCGGCTTGATCAGGCGCCTGCCCACGCTTCCGGGAAGAAGTGCTGCTTGAATTTCATCGTCGCGTAGCGGTCGGTCATGCCCGCGATGAAGTCCGTGACGCGCCTCGCCCGCTCGCGCAGCGGCAGCGACTCGAACTCGTGGGGCTGCAGCCCGTCGATGGCCGGGAAGATCTGCGGCGTCCCCATGTACAGGCGGAACAGCTCTTTGAGCATGAACTGCGCCTTGTGCAGTTCGACGTTGCCGCGCGTGTCCATGGTGTAGACGTTCGCGTACATATAATCCTTCAGTTTGTTGGTCGCCTCGACGACGGCCCCGGTCATCTTCACTTCGGGCTGATCGACACTGCTTTCCAGCACGTTCATGACCATCGTCCCGATGCGCGCCGAGTGGCTCCGCCCGAGCACGTCGAGCGTGTCTTGCGGCAGGTCTTCCATTTTCAGGACGCCCGCGCGCACGCTGTCGTCGATGTCGTGATTGATGTACGCTATCCGGTCCGCGATGCGGACGCACATGCCTTCCAGCGACGTGGGCAGGTTGGTCCCCCCGACGATGCCGAGGTCTTTGCTGCCCTTGGAGTGGCCCAAGATGCCGTCGCGCACCTCCCAGGTCAGATTCAGGCCCTGGCCGTTCTTTTCCAGCACATCGACGATGCGTAGGGATTGATCGTAGTGCTTGAAATCGGCGTCCGGGATGTACTCGCGCAGAATCTCGTCGAGTGCCTCCTCCCCGCCGTGTCCGAAGGGGGTGTGGCCGAGGTCATGGGCGAGGGTGATCGCTTCCGTCAGGTCTTCGTTCAGGCGCAGCGCCCGCGCGAGGGTGCGCGCGATCTGCGCGACTTCCAGCGTGTGGGTCAGGCGCGTCCGGTAGTGGTCCTCCTCGGGGTCGATGAAGACCTGCGTCTTGTGTTTGAGGCGCCGGAATGCTTTGGAATGGAGTATCCGGTCGCGGTCGCGCTGGAAGTCGGTCCGTATCGGGTCCGGCGGTTCCGGCCTGGCCCGCCCGCGCGTGTTGGCCGCCTGGGTGGCGTAGGGGGACAGCGTCTGGGCTTCCAGGAGTTCCTGGTGTTCGCGGAACTGTGCCGGCGCGAGGTCTTGGGTGCTCATCAGAGCATTATACCCATTCCCCGAATCGGGTACAATACCGGCATGAGTCCTCTTGCCGCACCCTCACGGGCCGACGTCGCCGCCGACATCGACGACCCGATCAACGCCGCCATCCTCGCCGTTTCCGAGGACCGCATCCAAGGCTTCCTTGTCGACCCGTTCGCCGAAATCTCCGCGCTTTCGGAGGTGCCGGCGGCGACCGTGCGTGACCGCGTCCGGGCGATGCTGCGCGCCGGGACCATCCGCCGCGTCCGGCAGACGCTGATGGCGACCAACCTGGCGCAAGGGTCGCTCGTCGCGTGGCAGGTCCCCGCCGACAGATTGGACGAAGCCTTCAACTCTTTGTTCGTGCAGGACCCGTTCTCGGGCCACGTGGTCATCCGCTCGACGGACGCGGCCATTGCCGGGTCGGCGTATCGGCTCTGGACGACGCTGAAAGTGCCGCAGCCGTATTCCCTGAGCAAGCACGCCGACTTCCTGGCGAGCAAGATCGGCGCGGAACATTACCGTCTGATGCCCGCCAAGCGGCTGTTCGCGCTGGGCGTCGGACACGTCCGGCGGCAGAACCTGTCCATCGGCAGCAAAGCCGACGCACTGGCCGACGTGGTCGACACGCAGATCGTCACACTCAGCGAACTCGACTGGCGGGTGCTGACGGCGCTCAAGCGGGAGTTCGAGCCGGAGGAGATCGCTCCCGACCTCTGGCGCCCCCGCGCCGAGGAAGCGGGCGTCAGCCTGGAGACCTTCACGCAAGTCGCGCGGTCTCTGAACGAGCGCGGCGTGATCGGGCGCTTTTCGACGTTTTTAGAACACGTCAAGCCGACGGCGGGCGACAAGCGCGTGACCCGTTACAACGCCCTGTTCCACTGGGCCGTGCCGCCGGGCCGAGAGATCGAGGCCGGGCGCGAGGTCGGTCGCTTCCACATCATGACCCACGCCTACTGGCGCGAGGGCGGCCCCGAATTCCGCGACGTCAACATCATGGGCGTCGCGCACGGCCTGGACAAGTCCGTTCTGCTCGCCCACAAAGCCGCCATCGACGAACATCTCGAAAGTGTCGGCATTCCCGTCGGATACACGAACGTCTTCTGGGGCGGTCGCAGCGAGATCAAGCCCTCCGAAATATCCCCCCTCGCCTACCGGGAGTTCTGCGCCGCCAGCGGTCTGGACCCGGAGGCCATGCGTGAGTAGCCCCGCTCATGGCCGGTCTTCGGTCTGCCGGCGAACCCAGGAGATCTGCATCTCGGATAATCCTGGGGCCACATGCCACCAGAAGAAAGGCCGACCCGGCTCCGGCTGGATCGTGTCGTTGTGGACGGCTTCCGGCAGCAGGATCGCCGCGTAGCGCGTGTTGCCCGCTTTCGCAAGCGCGTGTTCAATGCTGCGGATACTTGCATCCGGCGGCACGAGTTGGTCGCGCTCACCGTAGAGGAGCAGCACCGGGACGTGTACCTTTTCCCAGAAGGGCAGCGAATCGTAATCGCCTGTTTTTCGGTAGTACGCATAAAGCCAGTTGCCGCGCGGGGGCGGCGTCACGTCTCCGAACCACTTCTCGTTTCGGGCTTGCGGGAGGGCGGCGTCGAGCTGCTCCCAGCCCTGCCCGGAGCGGGCGACGTGGAGAAACAGGGTGAAGAACGCCATGGCCTTGGCGATCTCGGCGGGCGAGTAGCCTTCGTCGGTCAATTGGGTGCGAACGCGGAACAGGTCCTGCTCGTAGGCGGGGCCGCCGGGGCTGTCTGCGGCGACGATGAACGCGACATCGGGCGACTGTGAGGCGATCAGCGGCGCGATGAAGCCGCCTTGACTGTGGCCGTAGATGCCGATCTCGTGCGGATCGATGTCTCTGCGGACTTTGAGCAGACGGAGCGCGGCAAGACAGTCATGGGCCAGGTCGTTGAAGTCGGCCCGCTTCCAGTCACCCGTCGAGGCGCCGCAGCCTCTCTTGTCGTAGCACAGGGCCGCGACGCCCGCGCGGGCGAACCTGTCCGCCCAAAAGCGGTTGGTCCCCCAGCGCGTCTCCGGTCCACTACCCTGGTCAAAGATGATGGCCGGGTGACGGCCTGCGGAAGCCGGGACACAGAGCGTCCCGGCGAGCGTGACGTTCCCGTTCCTGAAACGCACCTCTTCCACTTTGTAGGGAAACGGGATCATCGGGGTGCGTTTCAGCGAGAACGTCCCCGTCGCGCCATCGTTCTGGAAGACGCCTGTCATCACATCCCCCATCCATTTGCCGTCGAAAGTCATGCCGCCCACCTCGAAGTGAATAGTAGAGGCTTTGGACGTGACGGCATCCAAGGGGTACTGGAGACAACGCTGGGTCGGACAGGTAAAATCGCCGCTGGACCTGCCGTTCTTGTCCTGGAAGTCAAAGGCCACCGGCAGGGCTGCCCCCTGCTGCCTGAGCGTACCCACCCAATGTCCTGTCAGCGGCTTGGATGATGCCGACGTTCGAGCCGCAGAGGAGGCCGACATAGAGGCCCAGAGTAGCATCATGGCGATAGCGGTAATTATTTTCATTCCCGTGACTGCCTTGTTCGTGCGCCTTCTCTGTGTCGTCCGGCATTCGGGTAGTCATACTTCGTTAAGGAAAAGTGAAGAGTTGCCCTATGCCGTAGAACTCTCTTGCCGTTCGGGAGCGAACATTCGGCTGCAATACTTTCTCAGGTTCCACAACGCCTCGCTCCCGAACAAATTCCCTAGCTGGAAAGCATTCCAATAGTCCGCATCCACGTTTCCACTAAATGAGGCCATGCCGTCACCGGATACTTCGTTCGCCGCAGCCCGGAGGCGTGTCCGCCCTGCGCGTACAAGTGCATCTCGACGGGAACACCCGCCTTTTTCAGCGCCATATAGTACGACAGCGAGTCCTCTACCATGTCCACGTTGTCATCCTCGTTTTGTGGCAGGAACGTCGGTGGCGTCCGAAGGGTGATATTGTCTCTAATGTCCGGGTTCAGCACGACGCTGTTTTCGTCAAGCGCGAGATGTCCCGGATAGAGAGCCGCGGCGAAATCCGGGCGACAACTCCCTTTATCGGCTGCATCCACAGCCGGATACAAACGCTTGTTGAAATGCGTACTCATTGCTGCCACCAGATGGCCGCCTACCGAGAACCCAAGCACCCCAATCTTATGAGGGTCGATGTGCCATTCTGTGGCATGGAAGCGCACCAGTCCTACCGTTCTTTGAGCATCTTCCAACGCTTCCGGGGAGCGTGGGTACGGCCCCGATTTTGGCAGCTTATTGTCACCCGGCACGCGGTATTTCAGCAGGATGCAGGTAACTCCTTTAGAGGTCAGCCAGTCGCAGACTTCCGTACCTTCCAGGTCAATCGCGAGGCACTGATAGCCCCCGCCGGGAAAGATGACTACTGCTGTGCCTGTGTTCTTTCCCTTCGGCGAGTATACTGTCATCGTAGGGCGTGAGACAGTGTTGATGTAGGACCACGGCCTCCCAGCAACTAAGTCTTCCTTACCCGTAATCCCGAAAGTCTCCGGCCCGGTAATAGGCCGCGCATTCGGCACAGCACCCGGCCAAATCGTCACTTGTGTGTGTCCCGGCGACGGCTGCCAGACCAACTCTCGCGGAACTGGGCTGGCGGACGCAGACACGGTGCTGAACACGAATTAGTGAGACGCTACCGCTTTTTGACATCGGCATCCTGCTCATAGGCGCACCACTCACGCACAGGGCAGCGCGAACAGATTGGGACCATCGGCAGGCACAAGGCGCGGCCATGTTGCAGAAATAGCCGGTTGCTGCTGGCCCACAAATCTAGGGGTATGACGCGCTCCAGCGCCTTCTCCGTATCATCCGGCATTTTCATATTCACCCCGCCCGACGGTCAGTGATGGGTGCGTATGCGTCCACTGTAAAGTTACCAACGGCTGAGACACCGACGCCGTCGCCCAGTGGGACACCGTTGCGTCAGACCGAAGGCTGCCAGTCCTGGTGAAGAGTAATGGCTGTAAAACAGTGTCATGGGCAGGTCGTTGTGATGCCTGCCTATTTGAGAACCCTACGGATCGGATGTAGGGGCGTTCAGGAAATGCTACGCAGGTGGCAGGCCGAACTCGATAATGTTGCCGTCGGGGTCTGTCACCATGAAGTCTACTTCGCCCCACTCTTCCTGTTTTGGAGGGCCGTCCGGCTCGATCCCCACCGAACGAAGCGCCTGGTACATGGCGTCCAGATCTTCCGCCTCTACTTCCATGTGGAACCGCTGCTCTTGGGCGTGGCCGAGCAGACTGAGTCGCGCGGTGCCGATTCGCAGCATCGCAAAATCTCCTCCCCCTCCAATTTCCACAATTGCCCCAGGGATTTTGGAATAGAACTCAAGCGACCGTGCGACGTTTTCGACATGGAGGGTCAGACCCTCAAGTGATGCTTTGGGCATTAGTGTTCCTTCTCATGGGCGAATCCGTGGCCTATTCCGGGTTGAGGGTGACTTTATTATACAGCAACGTACACCGAGTTGGCGCGGTATCGGATCATCGTTTCCGTGCCTCAGCGACCTTCCCATAGGCACACCACTCTCGCACGGGACAGCGACTGCAAACGGGGATCGACGGCAGGCAGAGGGCGCGGCCATGCTGGAGAAACAGCCGGTTGCTGCCTGCCCACAGATCATGCGGCATGACTTTCTCCAAAGCCCTCTCCGTGTCGTCGGGAGTTTTCGTTTTCACCCAGCCCAGGCGGTTGGTGATGCGGTGCATATGGATGTCTACACAGAGCGCGGCCTTCTCGAACGCATAAATGAGGACGCAGTTGGCCGTCTTGCGCCCCACACCCGGCAGTGCCAGCAGCGCGTCGATGTCATCGGGGACTTGGCCGCCGTGTTTCTCCACCAGGATGCGCGCCATCGCGATCAGACGCGGGGCCTTGGCGTCCCGGTATTCGCTCCCTTGCAGCAGGGCGAACAGGTCGGACTCGGCAGCCTCCGCCAGAGTTGAGGCCTCCGGGTAGCGGGCGAAGACGCGCTCGGAAACAGCCGTCGTCTGCTCTTCGCGCGTCCGCTGGGAGATCACCGTCGCAACCAGGACCTTGTACGGATCGCCCAGTTCGACAGAACCGCGCCCGTGGTAGGTCGCCGCCAGCGCTTCCATCACGCGGCGCACCGTTTCGGGGGCGACGGGTTCTTCGTTCTCGGTCATGGCGTCCTCACAACAAAAATGGGGTGGAGCATCGCCCCACCCCATCATTACACCGATTGTACCCGTTGGGGCTGAAGGCAACGCCGTCACTGAATGCGTTCGCGGACATAGGACGCGAGATCGGCGATGGCGACGCGC